>CAKPCJ010000022.1 GCA_934141575.1 uncultured Bacilli bacterium | reverse complement strand
GAAATTTTATGTATGTTGAAGAACAAAATTTATCAATACAAGTATTAGATGGAATAATGTGTCACAATGGAGAATTTTTATTAGGAGAATATAGACCAAGACCTAAAACAAAAGAAGAGTTTTTGGAAGAATATAATAGATAATAGCTACGGATTACCATATATAAAAATGTCAGAAACATATTTAAAGCAATAAATATGTTAAAAGATTTTGAATGCAAATATATATATATCCAAAGGCAGCAATTTATACTTACGATGAATATAAGAATAAATTTAGAAGTGTATTTGAATACAATCTAAAACATATAAATGATAAGAATTCAGATATCAATAAAATATTCTTAAATCAAAGAAGCAAGGAATATTTAGCTAATACATCAAATGAGAGAAAAGTTATAGATTATATTGCAGGAATGACGGATGTTTTCTTCTTAGAAGAGTATAAAAAATGTTTATTAAAACAACAAGAAACTTATAAATTTCCTACTGAAGACCGTAGTCATATAAGTGAAAAACTCATTCGTATTAAACAAATGCTTACGGCGTATGCTAAATTTTACAAATCATCTAAAATAAACGAAGATCGAGTAAAAAATAAAACAAATTTATCAAAAAAATAACATACATTTAAAACTATCTCTTTTGTACTAATAAGATATATATTGCAATTTTTGATACTATAAAGATCAACCTATGTACATCTTTTTTTTGTTGCTTTGTTCTAAAATAGGTAATTCAGTTTATTTTAGTTTTTATATCTGACTTTAATATTTCTTTTTTTCCTTAAATTATTTATATTTAATCATAATCATGCTATAATATTATTAGAATAAGATAGCTGAAAGGAACCAATGCTATTAAATTGGTGTAAAAATATGTCTATGGAAAACAAGAAGATGAGAGTTAATTATTGTGATTTTTTACGACTTATTGCAATAATTTCTGTAATTTTAATACATGTATTAGCAGATTTTAGAGATTTTTATTTAGTTCATGATAAGAAGTATTATTTTTTATTAACATTCTTAGATAGTATTACTAGAACAGGGGTTCCTATCTTTTTTATGTTAACTGGTTTTTTTATGTTAAATAGTAAAAAAAATGAAAGTTATTCTTTATTTTTGAAAAAACGATTACCAAAGCTAATAATTCCTTTTGTGCTTATATCCTTGTTATATTATATTTATGAAAGTCATAAAATTGGTAAAGATATATCTATAATGGATTTCTTTAATTTATTTACTCAAAACAAAATCAAGTATCATTTTTGGTTTATGTACGATATTATTTTGATTTATTTAATAATTCCATTTCTTAATAAATTAGTTAATTCACTAAAAAGAGAAGAATTAAAAATTTTAATAATTCTAATATATTTATCAAATATATTAGGTATTGTTAAATTATTATCAAATTTATTTAACTTAGATTTACTTGGAAGTTTTATTTATCCACAGTTGATTATCTATATAAATTATTTATTTGTTGGTTATTATTTACGCAATTATGATATATCACAAAATAAAAAGAAACATATATATATTTTTTCTATTATATCGCTAATAATGATGCCTATTGTTGATTTTATTTTAACTGGTAATCTTAGGAACGATAGTGCACTAGTTGCTTCGTCACCTTTTTCTTTTATAATGTCAATAGGATTATTTATATTTATTAAAGATAATTATGATAAAATTAGATTTAATTCTAAGGCTGAAAAAATATTGTCATATACTTCTGAAATTATCTTTTATATATATATGATGCACGTTATTATTATGGAACTTATTAAAAGAATTTTGATTAAATTCATTAGTATCAATAGTTTTAGATCATCATGCTTATTAATATTTTTATTGTTTATTTTTACCTTCTTTATATCATATATTGTTTCTATGATTATTAATTTGGTTTATAAAAAGTTTGAAACATTTTTGAAAAAAAATAAAAATTATATTTTCAAATATCCTTTTTTAAATCCATAGTATAATTAAAAGAATAGCTGTTATTTAAACGGCTATTTTTTTGCTATTTTTCTTACCTGACCTGGAATAAATGGAGCAAGTTTATATTCTTTGCATAGTTCGTTCAATGGTTCGGTAATATCTAAATTATTTCTATTTGGATCATATAATACTCTTACGCAATCTCCAAATGTGGTTTGTTGCATATTTGCTAATTTTAATAATTCATTGATATCATAACTACCTATAGCTCGTGGCAAATTTATTTTAGTCATATAATAAAAAGCTCTTATTGTAAGTGAATATATATCTAAATTTTTTGTATACATTTCTCCATCAAAATATTTTTTGGTTTCTAGTATTGGATTTTTTGAAGATAAAAAACTCGAATATGATTCTGAACAAATCGTACCAACTTGCATATCATTATAATCAACAAAACTAACTTGTTTTGTTAACTTATTATACAATACATTTCCACTAGAACACATATCTGGATTTATAATTTCATTTTTATTACAGTTATCAATAATTTTTTTGCATTTTAAAAAATATTCAGCTATTTCATCAATAGTAATTGTGTGGCGCCTTTCGTTTACTACTTCAGAAAATTGAGTTATTTGATTAGATAAAGTTCCTGGTATTATAGGCTCAATATATCCACTAAAGCCATTTTCAGTTTCTAAGATATCTATAGGTGTTACTAATCCTTCGATTTGTCCCATTTGTTTTGCTTTTTCGTATCTAGATAAGCGTCTTTTCATAATATTACTATGATTAGTTAAAAATTTCTTTATTAAATAGTATTCTGACAAAAAATATATATTTGAATTTTGACACTTAATATCTGGCGTTTTACTATCAAGAGTTTTTGAATCAATAAACATAATTATCCCCCACTTTTAATGGTCCTATTTTATATCTTAGTTAATATAATGTCAAGTTTAAAACATTAAACTAAGTTATCCTTATGTTTATCTTTTGATTATGTCTCACTTTTATATATAATATGTCAAAGGTTGTATTAAGAATGAATGAATATAATATCCAATATTGTAATCACCTGTTATTTTATCTATATACAAGGATTTGAAATATTCTATATTTGGTGATGAGTCATCATCATTTTTGCTTATAAAATGTGTTATTTTTCTCTCTATTCCTATTCATCATGTGTGATTGCTCAAAGATATAACTCTTTTTTTATTTCTATTTAGATATTCATTCACTTTTTTCGCTACAGCAATGTGTATTATTACAAATCACCTATATCATACCCCATTATATAAACTTACTTGCTCATATTAAAATTACTTTTATTATTTTTTTATCCATATCTCTGCTAAACAAGAATCACATTTCTTATTTTTATTGCAGCACAATGCACAATAATTATGCTTTTTATAATAATCATTGCCTAAATTTTTATATAATTTAAAGTTTGCTTTTTCTAATAAATATTTTGAGTTAACATACTCCCCGTTATCTCCCCACGCTTCATATATTATTGTTTCGTCTATATTTTCACAGCATTTTTTTAATAGCGTTGTGCCAATTCCTTTTTTTTGGTAATCATTATCTACAACTAAATATAATATCTCTCTTGAATTCTTAAAGCCGATTCCATATCTGTCGTTATCCATTACATCACTAAGACCACAAGCACCTACTATTTTGTTATCTGATTCACAAACATAATAATTATTTATTGTTTCACTTATTTCATCTATGTTGTTATCCATAATTGATTTTTTTGGATTTAAATTACATGTTCCAATTAACTTAGTAACTAAATCTGCAATTTGATTTATATCATTCCTATTTGCCTTTCTATATAATAGTTGTTTCATCTTAATTATATCCTCCTTGCATAAGAACCAATTTGATATTTTCTTATCCATTTTTTTATATTGTTTGATATCGAAAAACTTGTTTGTTGATAATATATTTCCTTTAGATTCATCTTCACCTGCAAGATAATCAGTTAAATAAAAATTGTTTTTTAGATAAAAGCTTAATCTCTTCCTTCTAGTAATTATATCTTCATATTTATCATTAACTTCATCTATATTTAAATATATTGTTTTATTTGGATTCTTATCTATATACCAGTTCAATAAACGACTTCCTATTTTGCAATTTCTATATTTTTCTTTTACTGCTAAATATAATATAAATCTTATATCTTCATAAGTTATTGAATATAAAAACGCAAGCAATTCATTGTTGTAAGTTAAAATATACAAGTTTGTCCTTTTTAACATTAAATTAATCATAAGAAAGAAAATAGAAAACCTATTTTCTTTACTAAATGATTCCAAGTATATTTTTTTAAATTCTTTATAATACTTAATACTAAATTTCTTTATTTCTGTTTCTTTTATCTTAAAACTATTATTATTCACCACAGCACATCCGTATCCCTTATTTTCCATAATTATTATAACATCATTTAACACTATTTTTTTTCAAAATCATTAATTATTTTATATCCAGTTCCTATCTATATTAGCCTTGCTACATATAATTTAAAGAAGAGGAAATTTTATACCAAGTATAAAACTTAGCAATATAACAAATGTCGTGGAAAATTATAATTCTGTACCTACTATTCTTACATCAGAAGCTGTAATCACAGAAATAATATCCGGATTAACAATAGTAAAAGTTGCTGATAAACAAAACTTGGCAAGTGGAAATTTAACTTACACTGTAACTATTACAAATAATTCTGATAATGATTTTGAATTACCTGTATTTACCGATACTTTAGCCTCTGCATTAATCAAACTAGTAAATACCATTTTGTACTTATTGCTCTTGAATCTATAACATAATTTGTTAATGTTTTTTTCACCTAATTGTTACTTGTTAATGTTATTTTAGAAGATGTTAGTGCTGTTGTTATTAAAATACTTTCTTCGTTTGGTTTATACCAACAATATGAAGGATTATTCTCCATATTACTATTCTATTAATTTTAACGGCAACTGTTTTACTATTAATATTTATCATATATAAACCACTTTATATTGTATTATAAAGTTTATTATTACTTATTTCTAAAATTTTGCAAATTTTACTTCATTTCCATTTTCTTTTATAATGTTTATTAAATCGTTAGTGTAAAGCCAAACTGTTGCAGTGTTATCATTTGGATGTATACCAATAATTCCTGACTCTTCTAAAAAACTGTCGTCAATAAAAACAATTACTTTATTATCGTAATCATTTAGAACCCCAAGCGGTGTTACTGAACCAGGAATAAGGTGCATTATATTCATTAAATCTTCTTCTGATGCAAAACTTAATGGTCTAGTGTTATTTTCTTTTCTAAATTTTTTTAAATCAACCTTTTTATTACCCTTAACAGTTATAAGATAATAATTGCTCTTTTTGTCATCTCTAACAAAAAGATTTTTAGCATCTGATTCTGGGTAAGGAATATCAATTTTAGACAATTCCTCCATAGTGTATACAGCCTTGTGTTCAGTTATTTCATACCATATATTTTTATCATTCAAATATTTATAAATATCTTCTTTATTCATATTAATCTTACCTACTAATTTTAAATATTAAACTTCATCATCATCAAGTGAAGTTACTTTCTCTTGGTCTATTTTTCTAAGTGACGAATTGATTACACCTTTTGTTGATGAAATCTCATTCATAAGGTTTTCTATAATAATACTCTTATTATTAATTACTTTGCATTCCGATGTTATTTTAATTTGTCCTAAATCTTGTTCTTTTGTTTCTAAACTGATTAATAATACACTTGTTTTATTAAATACATTCATTATTTTTTCTCTGATACTATCAGATATTTCCCCTTCACAAGTTATTTTTAATACGTAATCATCATATATTTTTACTTGCTTTACTAAATGTGCTTTACTAGTGAAATATCTAAGAATAATGTTGCAAAATAATATAAAACATGCTCCTATTGCAGCTTCTACTATAAGTCCACCAGCACAAAGTACTCCAATTGCGGCATTACACCATAAAGTTGCTGCCGTATTTAAACCCTTTATATTGGTTCCATCTTTTATGATAGCTCCTGCGCCTAAAAAACCAATTCCAGATACAACTTGAGATGCTATTCTAGTAACATCATATGCATTCATTTGTATTGAAAAGCTTACAAACATAAAAGTACCTATACTAACTAAAACGCTTGTCCTAAGTCCTATTGCTCTACCTCTTATTTGTCTTTCTAGCCCAATTAGCAAGCTTAATATAAAGCTAACCGATATTCTATATAAAAATATTTTATACTCCATAATTATTCTCCTGTTAAATGTATTATTATTGTATAACTATATGAATTTATAGTTATTTATGTTTTTAAAAGTTTTCCTTATTTTTAGTTCTTCCTGATATAAAAGGGCGTATGTTTTCATAAATATTCCCTTCACATTTGGTGAAAATATTATATCATCAATTGAATAAAATTACTAACGTTATTGTAATAAAAAAATATGTTTTTTATTAATTTTTACCATATTTCTTTTCAAAGTGTTTTGCAATTGGCTCAATTGTAATTTCTTTGCCACATAATTTATTTATTATTTCAGCAGATGTATATGCTCCACCATTTACATATATATTTTTTATTAAATAATCGGTTATTAATTTGATTTTTCCAGTCTTTAATAACTCATCTATACTTCCTAAGTCTCTTTCAATTACTTCCATAAACATTCCATCATAAATGCTTCCTAATAAATATGAAGGGAAATATCCAAAGTTTCCTTCTGACCAATGCACATCTTGCATTAATCCATTTGAATAAGAATCAACGTCAACATCTAGATATTCGCGCATTTTTTTATTCCAAATATCTGGTATGTCATCTACTGATATTTTATCATTAAATATATCTCTTTCTATCTCGTATCTCAATATTATATGCATGCAATACGTCAATTCATCTGCTTGGGTTCTTATTAAGCCCTTTGAAGGGGTATTTAATAACTTTATAAAATCATCTAATGAAAGTTCAAGTTTTAGCATTTTTTTTATTTCATCATATATTGGTATCCAAAAATTTTTGTTTCTGCCTAATATATTTTCATAAAATCTCGACTGACTTTCATGTAATGCATATAAATTCTCAATCGTTGTGTTTTCATATCTTGATAATTTTTCACTTATATTTTGTTCAAATATTCCGTGACCACCTTCATGAATAATTGTAGTAACAAAATCTATTGGATCATTGACCTTTTTAAATGCTATTCTTATGTCATTTTGACACATTTTTTCAGTGTATCCATGTGGGTAAATTCCAAGTGCACCTTTTTCATTATCAAATCCAATATAGTTTAATAAAAATCTAGCACAATCAATTAATTCTTGGTTAGTATATTCAATATTTATTTTTGAATTATTGTTATCTTTGATATTACTAATTAGTGGTAGAATTCTCTGTTTTAAACCCTCAAATAGCTCATCTATTACATTACTAGTCATTCCAGTTTCATATGAATTTAACATAACATCATATAGATTTGGATTTGTTCCATCTATATATCTATAATACTTCTTTGTCATTTCAATTATTTGTTTTAAATATGGTTTAAAAGTATCATAATCATTTTGTTCTTTTGCATCTTTCCATGCAACGTTTGCTCTATTTTTTAATTCTACATACTCGGAGTAAAACTCTGTTGGAACGCTTTTAAATTCACTATACTGTCTAAAAAGATTTCTAATATATCTTTGCTCTGGTTCTTCTAATACACTAAATTCTTTAGAATTAATTGTTTCTTCTAAAAGAGTGCCATAGTTTGTAGATGTTTTAAGAGCGAATAGCTTATTTTCATAATCTGTTATTAAATCTATTAAATTGCTTTGTGCTTTTTTAGGTGTAGATATTCTAAGATCCCATCTTAAAATATTTAATGCATACTGAATATAAGAAATTTCTTTTTGATATTTTAATAATTCATTGACTTTATTCATAAGTTTCTCCTTTATTTATGCTACTTGATTTATTTCATTTAATTCACGACTATATTCTTTTACATATCTATATATTTCACCCCAATTGCTAACTTCTTTTAAATATTTACTTTCATTAAGTTTTTTCATACCTTTATCCCTAAAATACAATGTCATAATTCCATTTTCAGATAGTTTTTTACAAACATCATAGGAATCATCAATCATTATATCTATATTTTCCTTAGATGCTATTTCTAGTTTGTTTTTTTGTTTCCAATAATACTTATCGAATTTAATATTTTCATTTTCAAACATTTCCATTGCAATATCTTTTAATTCTTTCACCATACCGCCTCTAGCTGATATAATAATTAACTCATTGCTGTCATTCTTTAACAATTCAATTACGTGCTTTGCCCCTGGAATAAATGGAGTTTGTTTGGCCAATTCAATAAAATATTTATCTACAAACTTATTTTTTTCTTCTTCTGTCCAGTTATACCTATCTTGCACATAAAATTCATTTTTATTAACTATACCATTACCATTTAATTCCAAAAAATCATATAATTCTCCGTAAGTTCTTAACATTCTTTCATAGTCAAGTATTACTCCATCTATATCTATACCTATTTTCATTAAAGCTCCTCTATATATTTTTTAGTTTCTATTTTAACTTCTTTATCAAAATTTAGTATTTCATCTACAGTATTTAGTTCTCTGTTTTCATACATATTCATCATATGCTCTATACCATTAGGAATATCAGTATATTTTATTTTTTTATTTAAAAATGCTTCAACTAAAACTTCATCAGCTGCATTTAGAATTACTTGATAGCAATGCCCTTTTTTAATTGCATCATACGCTAATCTAAGGCATTTGAATTTTTCTAGATCAGGCTTTTCAAATACTAATTCTTTTATTTGGAATAAGTCTAATTTTTCTATATTATTTTTCAATCTATTTGGGTAATTAAGTGCATATGCAATTGGAATTTGCATTGATTTTGGACCTATATTTGCCATAATAGTCCCATCGACAAATTGAACCATAGAATGCACTAAACTCTTTTTATGGACTACTACTTCGATTTTGCCTGGATCAACATTAAACAACCATTTGGCCTCTATGATTTCAAATCCTTTATTCATCATTGTTGATGAGTCTATTGTAACTTTTGCACCCATTTTCCATGTAGGATGGTTAAGAGCATCTTCTACTGTTATATTATCATTTATTTCTTTATCAAAAAATGGTCCACCAGATGCTGTTAAAAGTATTTTGTCTATTGGATTTGTATCTTCTCCATTTAGACACTGCATAATAGCACTATGCTCACTATCAACGGTTAATAGTTTTGCACCATATTGTTTTGCTGCATTCATTATAAGTTTACCGCCTGCCACAAGCACTTCTTTATTAGCAAGCGCTACTGTTTTTCCATTTTTTATCATATTATAAGTTGGTTTTAATCCAGATATCCCAACCAATGCTGAAATAGAAATATCAAAATCTGTCAACATAGATATTTCTTCCATACCAGATTCTCCGTAGTATATGTTAATGTCATGATATTCGCTTCTTATTATATCAGCATCTTGCTCAGAGATTATATACACGTTTTGCGGTTTAAATTCTTCTATTTGTTCACATAATTTTTCAATATTTTTCCCTGCTACTAAAGTTACTACTTTGAAAAGTTCTGGGTTTTCTCTTATTACGTTTAATGTACTTGTTCCTATTGACCCTGTTGAACCAAAAATTGCCACCTTTTTCATTCTATTCTCTTCCTTTTCCTTTTTTCTTATTCTCTACTAATTTGTCATGATAAAAAAAGTTTTTAAATTTAAGTTTATTTTTCTTACAATAATTTTCAATTTTTTCTGATAAAGATATCCAATAATCATTGTTATGATTTATATATATTTCTTTGTATTTATCATACAAAGAAGGAAATTTGTTTGAAATATACGCTAATACGTCTTGTTTATATGTGCCTCTTAAATTTAGATTTTCAAACCAATACTCATCAACGTATTCTTTAGTAAGTTCTATTATATTCTCAAAATCAGTTATATATGGAAATATTGGCGAAATAAATAATACTGTATATATTCCGTTTTCCTTAAGCTCTTTTATGGTGTTTACTCTATCAGCTATCGAGCTTGCATTATCCATATCATTTTTAAAAGATTCATCTGTTGTATTTATCGATATCGATACTTTAAGATGTTTTAAACGTTTTAACAAATCTATATCTCTTAATATTAATTTAGATTTTGTTGAGATATTTACTACACAATCCGCTTCCAAAAGCTGTTCTAATATTTTTCTTGTTATTTCATACTTTTCTTCATATTGATTATAACAATCTGTTACTGATGACAAAAATACTGTTTTCCCCTTAATTTTATCTAAATTAATTTTTTTATCACACATTTTTACATCAATAAAACTTCCCCATTGTTCATTATGACCTGTAAATCGTTTCATAAAACTAGCGTAACAATACTTACAACCGTGAGTACATCCAACATATGGATTTATCACATAATCACTGGCCGGCAAATTAGATTTTGTCAAATAATCTGCTGTTTTTATTTCTTTTAAAATTATTTTGTTCATTTACTTTTACCTCTAGTCAATTATATCAAAAATATCATCAATTAGATATAAAAAAACAAGTTTTGTAAACTTGCTTTATCCTTCAATAGATTTTACTATTTGATTATTTTTAACAATTTGTCTTTCAAGCACTGCTTCTTGTAGACGCATTTCTACTTTTATATCTTTTAATTGATCTTGCAAATCATTTATTTGTCTATATGATTCACTGATTTCCGGTATATCATCAATGTATTGGATATATTTATCATCAAAATCATCTTTAAGTTTTTCTATTTCTTCTATACTTAGGTCTAGATTTCTATTTATATATGTAAAATCGTTAAGATGCTCTAATATTTCATTTTCAAAATCATTTGATGAAACATAATATACTTGTCGTTCTGGTTCAAATATTCTCCCTATTGATCTTATTGCATTTAGCATTGTAACAGCACCATATGCATTTGACAACCTACCATTATTTGGATTAAGTAAGGCGAAAGATGCACCGAAGTTAAGAGCTGTTCTCATTAAGTTTTCAGCTACATTGAATTGGTACCTCACTCTTTCTTCTGGCCTTATAGAATTTACATGTTCTATTACGCTATGTATTGCTTCTTTATTGCTCTCAAGTGTCCGATCAAGCTCGTTTTTTATAAAATCTATTTTTTCTAGGGTTTCATTATTTCGTTCTAATTCTTCATTTCTTACTCTTATATCTTCTTTTTTAGTATATATTTCATCACCAAGTATTTCCTTGCTCTCTTCAAGGCAAACAATACTTTCCATTATATTCAAATTTTCCTTAAATTTAGTATCCATTTTCTTTAAGAGTTGTTCTATATTTTCATCTGATTTTATATCTAATTTATATTTATTCAAAAGTTCTGATAAGCTCTCATTGTACTCATTTGGTATTTCAGCAGAGGAAGCTTTTTGCTTTAAATCCAGGAATTCATTATATACTAATTCCAAACGCTCTTTTAACATAAGAAATCTTTTTTCTATTTCTTCTATTTCTTCTTTTGTTTTAGCCTTTTTTGTTTTATCAGTTAAATCAGTTAGCTCTTCTTTAAAATATGCTAATTCATAAAGGTTTCTATCTATCATTCTCATCAAAATTAAAGAGACTTCTTTTTCTTGCTGCATTATTTTTTGTTCAGAGACTTGTCTTAATTTAATATTTCCTGTTTTTGGTTTTATTGTGTTATTATTTAAATTTATTATTCTTATATTGGATAATTTTACTTTTTTAACTAACATTCCTTTAGTAGTTTTCTTTGGTTGCTGCTTTTCTTTTGTATCACTTTTCTCTAGTTCAACTTGTTTTTTGATTTCTATTTTTTCCTTATTTTTATCAGAAGAAGTGTTAGCTTTTATAGGTTCTAATATAATATTTTTTTCAATTTTATTAGGCTCAATGTCAGTTTTTGCTTTAGCAATATTCTTAGATAAGTTTTTTAAATGTTGTTGTTCATTTTCTTCTTGTTTTTTATTTGTTTCTAAGCTATAGGCAAAATTTTCTTCTACCTGAGGCAATTTTATTTTATTTTCTGGTTGTACTTGTTTTTGAACAACAGGCGCTGCTACTCCAACCACAGTTTTAGAATTTTCTACAATTCTTTTCCTTAATTGTAAAAGGTCAGCAGCACTCATTGTTGCTATAGTTTCTTCTGCAATCTCTTGATTTGTCAAATTTTCTTCTTTTGCTTTCTCTACTTCTTGTTGCTCTAAAATACGTGGTTTCACCATCGTAACTACATTTTTGTTGGTTCTTAATGATATTTTATTCAAGTTAATTTTATCAATGGCGATGCCAACGTTAACTGGCGTACCTAATGGAATTACTTTTTCACTAATACTCTTTAAAACTTCTTCAAGTTCTTTTCTTTCTTGTTCTTTTTTCTTTAGTTTATTTTTTCTCCTTCTAATAAAAAAAGCTTTTATTTTATCTAAAAGGCTTCCTTTTTGTCCGGTCATAAAAATCACCTACTTATTATATATCTAAATTATGGTATACTTCTTGAACATCGTCTATATCTTCTAAGGCTTCAATTAAGTTCATAACCTTTTCAGTTTGTTCTTCATCTAATGAAACTGTATTGTTAGGTAGGAATGTAACCTCTGATGCAATAAACTCAGTAACACCTAAATCTTCGATTGCTTTTTTTACATCAAAGAATGAATTACTGTTTGTTATAATTTCGTAAGAGTCATCATTTACTTTAAAATCTAATGCCCCACTTTCTAATGCAGCTTCCATGACTTTATCTTCATCTAAAGAATTATCTATTACTAATAAACCTTTCCTTTCAAACATATAGCTTACACTACCATCTGTACCAAGATTACCGTTTTTCTTAGTAAAAGCACTACGAACCATAGGTGCTGTTCTATTACGATTATCTGTTAAACAATCTACCATTACAGCTACGCCAAATGGACCGTAACCTTCATATCTTACTGCTTCATAAGATTCCCCATCTTTTGAACCCTTAGCTTTTTCAATAGCTCTTTCTATATTTGAATTCGGCATATTAGCGCTTTTTGCTTTATCAATAACCATTCTCAAACTAGGATTGTTATTAGGATCAGGATCACCTGACTTTGCTGCTACGAAAAGTTCTTTTGCTAATTTTTGAAATATTTTACTTCTTTCTGCATCGATTGCACCTTTTTTTCTTTTAATCGTTGACCATTTACTGTGCCCTGACATAATACACACCCTTTCTTGTTTTTATATTATTCGCTAATATATTATCATAATTATCTTATTATTTCAATAAATATTGTATCGCAAGAGGTCCTAAAAGTAACAATAACATAAGTGGAATGTAAAATACAACTGACACTACGCTCATTTTAGTAGGTATTTTTTGCATTGCTTCTCTTGTCTCCATTATTCTCTTGTCGTTTAAAAAATCTATTTGGTTATACATTGTTTCAACTACACTATTACCAAAAATGTTGGATTGCGAAATATTTAGTATTATATTATTTACTGTTTCTGAAGGTATTCTCTTTTTCATATCTTCTAACGCTTCATTTAATGATTTACCAAACTTGATTTCATATAAGGTTTTAGCAAATTCATCAGAAAGTTCTGAATGTATGTTTTCTACTGCTATTTCTATAGCACCTATTAGATTTCTTCTAGATTCTAAAGTTAGAGTTAAAATTTCAAAAAAATTTAACGCTTCATAATCAAGTTTTTTTGCTCTTAATTTTATTTTTCTATTCAATAAAAAATAATAATATAGATTGTAAAATGTTATTGCAGCAATAGGCGCATATATATATCCCATATCTGATATAATCAGTACCGCAAAAAATACTACTGCTGTTAACATAACTCTTATAGTTAAAAATTTAACTGGATCACCAATGTAATTTGAACCTAACAAATTCATTTTTTCTATTGTCTTATTCATTAAATTATCGCTAAAAAATTTAACTTCTGTTTTAGTTTTTTTTACAGCCATATTATCACATCCTAACACTCATAACTTTTTTAATTACTATTATGTAAATTATATATATAGCTATTATCATAAATAATACAACAAGTCCTAAACTAGATGTAAATAATGGATAAAAGTACTCTGGATTTACTATAAATATTAACATGCATAATATAACAGGAATAAATAGTAGTATTTTAAACATGGCTTTTGCTGCTGATGTTAAACTTTTTAATTCGGCTTTTAGTTTTTGCTGATTAAAGAAATATTTTTCTATTGAATTAAAAACTTTAACTATATTTCCACCTGTTTTATTCAAAATAGTTAGTGAAGACGCTATGTAGCTTGCTTGTGGTGAATCTATTCTCTTTGCAAATCTTCCAAATACTACTTCTACGCTAAGACCATAACTTAAATCAAAATATATTTTTGTAAATTCATCACTTATTGGCCCTGTTAACTCATCTTTTACTATTCCAACAGCTTGTACAATTGTTCTTCCCGATTTAAATGCATTATTTATTATTATTACTGCTTTCAAAAGATCTTCTTCTATTTGCTTTTTTCTTTGCTTATTACTGTAAAAGTAAAATATATTTGGTGCAAAAAAACCAAAAACAAGTGCTATAAATAAGTCTCCAGAACTAATAAGGTTTCCTCTAAAACACTCAAAAAGAAACAATATTATAAAACTAGCCACTGCAGATAAAACTTTATTTGATATCAAATCAATTGGTTTAATATCATTATCTTTTGTATAATCTATATATTTATCATATCTTTTAGCATATTTTTTTATAAACTCTGATTTTAGAAGTAACTTACTAATGGATTTTGTTAATTTTTTAACATGACTATTTACTTTTCCATACACAGATTCATTATCTTCTACTAATGGTTCTAATGAATATTTTGCTATTCTTTTTTCTTTTTTAGCAGAATTGTTTAGTTTTAATAATATAATTAGGAAAATAGTAACTGTAAATATAAGTAAATACTGAACTATTGTAATTATATATTCACTATTCATAATTTTACCTCCTAATTATTAAAAATATCATCTATACTTGTTATTCCTCTATCTACTATTTTTTGATATACTGCTGGAGTGTGTTTATAAAGAACAAACTCTCCTATTACTTCTCTATTTTTAGTAACACCATTTTGTATAAATGCAAATATATCTTTTAATATTATTTTATCATCCTTTATTCCGGCAACTTCTGATATTCCAGTAACCTTACGTTTACCATCAGATAATCTAGAAATATTTACAATTATGTCAATAGCATGTTCAATATAACCTCTGATAGCTTTTACAGGAATTTCTATTCCAGCCATTAATATCATCGTTTCAAGTCTATCAAGAGCATCTTCTGCATTGTTGGCGTGCATTGTTGTCATACTACCCTCATGACCTGTATTCATTGCTTGAAGCATATCAAAAGCTTCTTTTCCACGAACTTCTCCAACTATTATTCTATCAGGTCGCATACGAAGCGAATTTATAACTAAGTCTCTTATTGTTACTTCTCCTTCACCTTCATAATTTACTGTTCTAGTTTCAAGAGAAATAACATGTTCCTGCTTAAGTTTTAATTCTGCAGCATCCTCAATCGTAATAATACGTTCTCCGTGATCTATAAATGAAGACATTACATTTAATAAAGATGTTTTACCTGCACCTGTACCTCCACATACTAATATGTTTAATCTTGCTTTTACTGCAGCTTCCAAAAATCTAGCCATATATGGGGTTAAAGTACCCATACGTATTAAGTCTTCGATGTCATCAATGTTTTCCTTAAACTTTCTTATAGTAAGAACAGGCCCTTTAAGTGAAAGTGGTGGAATAACTGCGTTTAGTCTTGAACCATCTTTAAGCCTTGCATCAACCATAGGACTGGATGTATCAATTGTTCTACCATATGGCTGTACCATTCTTTGGATTGTTCTTATTATGTGATCCTCATTTATAAAGGACACTGATTCATCTTTAATTATTCTACCATCTATTTCAATATATATCTGGTCTATACCATTTACCATTATTTCAGTAACATTTTTATCTTCTAATAATTCTGTTATTGGTCCATAACCATGTATTTCATTTTCTATTAAGTTAAATATGTGTCTTCTTTCCAAGGCATTTAAATCGTATCCTTGAATACTCGCATCTATTTCGTCATTTATATATTTGCTTAATGATCTATCTGTTGGAACTTTATTATCAATTATATTTTGAATTATTTTACTTCTTAATTCGTCAAGTAAACGTTTGTTTTTAAATACATCATAGTCTTTTAATTCTTTGTTATCAAAATCTTTTTGTTTATATTCAAAATATTCAACTAAGCTCTTTTTAGCCATTATTTACCAACCTCACTCTTTTTATTTCCTTCTCCTATCAAATCTTTTGCCATATTAGTAAATTTCTTAAGTTCTTTTTTTGATACTAACCTTGGACTATCTGTAATAGCAATTTTTCCTCTTGCAATTACTTTGTCTATGTTTTTGATGTAGAAAGAATTTGATAATGTGTAATCTACTTGAGATTTTATTATAAATTTAATATCGTAATCGGTGTAATAACTCTTATTAGGCCATAATGAATTATTTAATAATATTTTATAATCTTTATTCTCAGCATCTTTAAATATTGACATAACTGATTTTGTATTTTTAAGATCCAATAAATCATTTGTAATTACAAAAAGTGTCATATCGCATCTATCTAATACCAATAGTTTGCATTCTCCTAAATCATGCGATGTATCTACTAAAACTACATCGTATAATAAAGAAACTTGTTGAAGAATTAAATCTATATATCTAGCTTCTATTTTATTACCATTTCTAGGGTCTTTGCACGCACTTAAGATATGTATATTTTCATCATATACGCATATATAATCATTTATGTGTTTGTATCTATTGTTACTAAAATCATCAGCCAAATGATAGATAGTTTTATTAACATCAACATTTAAACTTGCAGCTATTCCTCCAAAAAATAAGTCCAAATCTATTATTAAAACTTTTTTGCCTAACTTTTGGTATATTCCTGCTAGAGATGTTGTTATAAATGTTTTACCTACTCCGCCTTTGTTAGAAGTAACACAAATAATTTTTGCCTTTTCTTTTTTCATAAGCTTCTCCTTATTTCTTTTCGTATATTACTTTATCATCCGATATTGTTGCTTTATACTTTGATATAATCTCATATTTATTGATACCTATAATTTTTCCAAACATGCTGTCCATATCTTTAGATAATGTTATTTCTATATAATCAGTATTTATATCGAAACTTTCAATAATTATTTCTTTATCATTTTTTAGTGCCAAATTTAAAATTGCATCATAAAGCCCAACATTTTCTTTATTTTCATATGAATACTCTAACAACATTTGATTTATATTATCTAGTTTTTGTTTTTCATTTGAAATAAACATATTTTCTAAAAAATACGCTATTATAAAGATTATAAGTGGCACCATTAATACAAAAAGGACTAAAACCTGACCCTTATTATTCTTTATCATACACTACTCTACTAACGTTTATATAATACGGATCACTAAGTACTGCATTTAAACCGGGCGCTATTAAATTTATCTTTTGAGATAAGGAAATTGTCATATATCCTTCAGAGTTTGAAATGTTTAATGATGCACCTATACTATTAACTAATTTTGTTGTATCTTTTTCATTTTCTACTAAAAATACAACTTCATTTAAATTGTTTTCGAGTTTATTTTTTGCATATATTATTCTTCCAAAGTCTATTATGTAAAATAACAATACTAGGAAAACAGGTAATATAATAACAAACTCTACTAATGTTTGCCCTTTACTATTCATGGAATCAGCCCCTATTATCATAAATGATTATAACATAATATGGCAAAAAAACCAATTATTTTTGTAAAATAAAAAGACATGCGATGTTGTATGTCTTATTTAATATTAGATTTAAGAGTTACTATTACTGGGCGAATTCCATCTATTGCATTGTTATTTGCATAAATATTTCCAAAATAGCCATTAACGTTAGAGCCATATACAATGTTGGAATCAGTTGCATGAGGAGTCATTGACCAATAATATGTCGAATATATCCAAGAAATATTTCCAACAAATTTTGTCAAAATAAGTTCAGAACCATCAGATGGATAAACGCAATTATTGCTGCTGTCTACATTATTAATTATGTTGCAAATTTCATCTGTTGTTATCAATCTTATACTTTTTATTGCAGTTCCACCTGCATTAGTTAAACTATTACTTATATATTCTTTTACATTATCATCTACAATTGTTTTCAAAGAAGAAGAAGCATAAACATTTGAGTTACTAGTATCAAACGCTATTGCATATTCACTTTGTACTGTTGTCCAGCCTGATGCATCATTCTTTATATTTTGATCTGCAAATAATGTTACTGTTTCTGTATTACTATCACTTGCTTCTATTAC
>CAKPCJ010000021.1 GCA_934141575.1 uncultured Bacilli bacterium | reverse complement strand
CTACCTTATAATAAAATTATACAGTTTATAATATTATATTTCAAGGCATATTTATATCAAATATACATGTTTATAATATTATTTTTTATAGATTTTATGACTATTATTTATGCATAAAAAAAACTATAAATTATTCTTAAATCTATAGTTTAAATATTTATTTATATATTTTAGTTGTTCCGTCAAAGTAAGGAATATTTTTATCGCACCATTCTTTTGTTGGTTCATTACCAGCACCAAATGTTTCTGTTAAATCAATTAATGCAAGACCATCAACGAAGGTTTCAACGTTATTGGCATTCCAGTTGAAACTAATTCCACGTTTTTCAGTTGTAGTAGGAGTATAAATACTACTTCCTCTTTTAAAACTGTTGCTATCAGCTTCCATTTTAATTGCATATCCCTTCATAAATATATCGGCATATAAAGTTTGTTGGCCATTAGAATTAATATATCCATACATGAAGTAATAATATTTATGATCTTTTATCCAATCTATTTGTTGTGATAAATAATTAGTAGCTTCTTTATCAGTGATTCCCCTTTTAAAAGAATTAGAACCTATTAAACTTACATCTGAAACGATTGAGTTAGTGTTGTTATCTCCTTCAATGGTCCAGCCGGTAAGTCCATCTTCAAATGAACCATTAATAATCATATTTGTAATTGTATACTCTTGTACTTGCTTTTTATCATCCACTATTATATTGCTATCCGCTATTTCTTCTGGCTTAAGTTGTGAGTCTAATTTCCATCCATCTCCATGAGCATCTATTACTGTATATGTATATTTGCCATTATTTCTTGTTACCTTTATCTTACCTGTATAATTATTAGCTGAATCCATATCTATGCTAGAGAAATCTACTATTGTCTCATTATTAGTCCATGTTATATTTTGCTCTTGTCCTATTTCACTTAACGCTACTTGTGTCTTTAATCCTTCTACATACATTAATACTTGATTCTTAAATGTACTTCTTTTTGCTTTATCTAATACTCCTAATATTGTTGGTGCAGCGATTAACAATATTACTGCTAATATTGCTATTACAGTTAATAATTCTATTAATGTAAATCCTTTATCCTTTTTCATATTATCTCCTACCTTATGATAAAATTATACAGTTTACAAGATTATATTTCAAGATACATTTGTATTAAATATGTCTGTTTACAATATTATTTTTAGGGCATTTTCTAGTAAAAAAATATAGAGTTTAAACTCTATATTCAAATTCAAAATCTAATATTTTAACTTTGTCTCCTGCTTTTGCACCTAGTTCTTCTAACTTGTCATCTATACCCATTTTTCTTAATTTTCTTGCGAATCTTAATATTGCATCGTCACTATTGAATTTAGTCATTTTTAATAGTTTTTCTATTTGCTCTCCAGAAATAACATAATAGTCATTTTCTTTGTATACATTATAGGAATTTTCTTTTTTAAATTTGTATAATACATGACTTTCCATTTGCTCTTCATCATATATAGGAGCATTTTCTGTACTATATACTAAATCGGCTATGTGTATAAGAGCATCATCTACTCCTTCTAAAAGAATGGCAGAAATTGGATATATTGGAATATCTTTTACCTTTTTCTTAAATTCTTCCAAATTCTTTTCGAAATCTGGTAAATCCATTTTATTTGCCAAAATTATCTGAGGTTTTTTTAATATATTAGGATTGAAATTTTCTAATTCCTTTTGAATAGTCATATAATCATCATATGGATTTCTTCCTTCAAAACCTCCCATATCAATAATATGCACTATTACTTTGGTCCTTTCTATATGTTTTAAGAATTGATCTCCTAACCCTTCACCAAGTGATGCACCTTTTATTAATCCTGGTAAATCTGCCATTACAAATGTTCTTCCATCTTTTACTTTTACTACGCCTAAATTAGGAACTAATGTTGTAAAATGATAAGCTGCTACTTTTGCTTTGCAGGCAGAAACATTTGATATAAGTGTACTTTTACCAACACTAGGAAGTCCAACTAAACCTACATCTGCTAGTAATTTAAGTTCTATTTTTAATCTTCTTTTTTCTCCTGGTTCACCATATTCGCTTATATTTGGAGCTGGATTAGCCGCTGTTGCAAATGCTTTATTACCGCGTCCTCCACGTCCTCCATACGCCACTACAACTTCTTCATCATGTTTTGTAAGATCAGCTACTATCAAACCAGTATCCAAATCAGTTACTGTCGTTCCTTCTGGTACTTTAATATATATATCTTTAGCATTTTTACCATTTTTTGTACTTCCCATTCCATGAGCGCCACGTTCACCTTTTATTATTCTGTGATATCTTAAGTCTAGCAATGTTTTTAAACCTCTATCAACTTTAAATATAATATTACTTCCGTTTCCACCATTTCCACCATCTGGTCCACCCATTGGAACATATTTTTCTCTTCTAAATGCAGTACAACCGTCTCCACCTGAACCTGCAGTTACATCTATAATTACCTCATCTACAAACATAAGTTACCTCCAAAATTTATATTTTTATTATAACACAAACATTTATAATTATAAAAAGTTATAAATATTATTTATAACTTTAATTATTATTTTTCTTTTTTTGATAAATTTTTCTTTCACCAATTTGTTCTTTTCTTCTAGAGCTGAGTTCTTTTTTTATCATAGATATTTGGAAATAAGTTGCGCCCATTGTTCTTTTGTTTAGTTTATTAAGCTTATCTTTCAATTCTAATAATTCCCATTTTTCTAGTTTCTCAAGTTCTTCATTTGAAATTACTGGAATTTGTAAATCGTATTCATCTACTTCTTCGCTAGAATTTTGCTCCTCATAATTATCAAATCTATGATATAGTGATGATTTCTTAAACTCATCTGTTTGCTCAAATGCATAGTTTTCTAATGAAACATCTATATAAAAAGGGTTTTTATAATATGCAATCATTCCCTCACAATCTTTTATTTTTAGGCAAATTCCACAACTCATCATTTTATTTAATTCGTCATAATCACTATAAACTATAGGTTCTAATTCTGGTATTAATTTTTTCAAATCTTTATGTCTAAAATATTTTGATTTACTTGCTGGCACCCTATAGTATAGTTTTAAAAATTTCATTATAGTTATTTCATCAGTCATTTTCATAAAACCTCCGGAAAATCACATTATTAACTTCTAAGAAAAGTATATTATAAATTAATTCAAATGTCTATTATTTTAGTTCTTTTTTATTAATGTTTTAATACCATCTTTTGCATAATTTGTTTTTGCTGAATGAAGCCATTTTTTACATGGCGCATATTTTTCCTCGTTTTTTACTATTTTTATTATATCCCCATCGTTAAGCCTATAGTCTTGGCCTACTGGTCTATTGTTCGCAAACACAGCGTCAAAATGTATTACATAGTCTTCACCTAATTTGAACGCTACATCTATTGGTGTTGAGCCTAACGGAAGTTCTATCCTTGTGCCATCCGGCGTATATACATTTATTTTCCTTTCCATTTGTTCATTTACGAATTTTCTAACATCTGTATCAGCTCCCAACGATGATGCTTCTACTAATTCTTTAAAAAATCTAAATTCTTCGCTTAATTTTTTCTTTATATCCTCTTGCTGATTTTGGTTTTCTTGGTAATATGTCATAATTCCGGAAGTTGCAAATCTATTCATTTCTGGCGTTCTAATTCTAGCTTGTACTAGATAATCTGTTCCAGAAAACAATACTGTATGTAGTGATCTATAATTATTTGATTTCGGAGTAAAAACATAATCTTTAAATCTTCCATCTACGTGGTGATATAATGAATGAAGAACTCCTAATGTACGATAGCAATCTGGAATTTGTGAAACTATAACTTTAAGTGATAATAAATCGTGCATATTTTCTATTCCAATTCCCATAGATAATCTTCTATAAACACCGTGAACGTTTTTAATAGATTCTTCTATTATTGGTGAAATATCAGCACTTATTAAATTTTTGTAAACGTTTTTTTTCATTTCACTAAGTATGCTATAAAATTCATGCTTTCTGGTTTCTATTGTTTCGAGTGTTCTTTCATATCCTGATCTATTTCTATAAAAAAATGAAATATCTTCTAATTCTTCTTTTACTCTGTATAATCCATATCTGTACGCTAGTGGAACGTATAATTCATATGTTTCATTAGCTTTAGCAAGTTGTTTTTTTGATGGCATTGATGAAATCGTTCTCATGTTATGAAGTCTGTCCGCTAATTTTATAAAAATTATTCTTACATCTTGACACATACCATGTAATATTTTATTTTGATTAGCTTTTATTTCTTGATCTTTTGTTGAAAATTTCATATTTGAAATTTTCGTTACTCCATCTACTAAAATTGCTATTTTCTCTCCAAATAATGATTTTAATTCTTCTAATGACATAGTGGTATCCTCTACTACGTCGTGTAAAAGGGATGCACATATAGTCTCATAGTCTAGATGATATGTGGCTGCAATATATGCCACATTTAATGGGTGAATTATGTATTCCTCTCCAGATTTTCTTCTTTGGTTGTAATGCATTCTTCTTGCTACTAGATAAGCATATTTAATTAGTTTTATTTGATTTTCATCAGTTATATATTTATTAGTCAATTCTAGTAATTCATCTATTGTATATATTACATTTCCAACTTCTTTATAACACTCCATAATTACCCCTCCATTTTAATTAAAGTTAGTATAGCATAATTTTTTTAAATTTCAAGAAAAAAATAAAAAAAACAAGCCTATCTTGTTTCATAAACACTAGCTTGTTTCTTATCTCTTCCTAATCTTTCAAATTTAACATATCCATCTATTAAAGAATATAATGTGTCGTCTTTTCCACGTCCAACATTCTTTCCTGGATGAATTTTAGTTCCTCTTTGACGATATATGATAGATCCTGCTGAAATAAATTCACCGTCAGCAGCTTTAGCACCTAAACGTTTAGATTCAGAATCTCTACCATTTGTAGTAGAACTTTGTCCCTTTTTATGTGCAAATAATTGTATATCAAAACTAAATCTATTCATGACTATCCTCCTCTACTCTAATGTATTTTTTATAATTATTCATAAGTTCATTCATTTCAAATATTAAATTAAGAAGAATTTTATCCACTAATTCATTATAATTTTTAACGATAATATTTACATATCCATTTCTTTTTTCAATATCTACTATAGAAGCATCTATTATAGAAATGATATTCATTGTATTTATAACCACGCTGCTTACAGAAGCACACACTATATCTTTGCCATAATCATCATATAATGCATGTCCAGATATATTTATATTAGTTATATACTCTTTCTTCTTATATTTAACTTTTATCATATTTCACCTTATTTAAGAGATGTTATAACAACTTTTGTATAAGGTTGTCTATGACCTTGACGTCTTCTATAATTAGTTTTTTGTTTATATTTATAAACTATTATTTTCTTTTGTTTACCATGCTTTTCAACTTTACCAGTTACTTTAGCACCTTCAACATATGGTGTACCAACCTTACCATCTAGCATTAATACTTTATCAAAAGTTACGTTTTTACCAGCTTCTGTATCTAACTTTTCAACGTAAATAACACTATTTTCCTCAACTAAATATTGTTTTCCACCTGTTTCAATTATAGCTTTCATTATTATACCTCCTTCACTTTAAATCTAAGACTCGCCCTTAAAGGTAACATGTTTAGTTTTTAAACCTTATTGGTGCGGTTGTAGAGAGAGGCTCTACAAACATTAAAATTCTACCATATATTTACAAACATGTCAATTTTTTCTTATAAAATATATTAATTTATGACTGTCCCACTTTTATTCAATACAAATTAATTTTATTTTGATGTTTTTTGAATTGTAAAGTAAAACTTGCTTCCTTCATTTAATTTACTTTCTACCCAAATTTTTTCACCCATTACATCCAATATTTCTTTTGCAATTGACAATCCCAGACCAGAGCCTTCGCTAGCGTGAGATTTATCAGCTTTATAAAATCTTTCAAATATGTGTTGTATATCATTCTCACCTATCCCACAACCCGTATCTAAAACACTCAATATTATTTTATCTTTTTGTTCTTCTAAATTTAAAGATATTTTTCCAGATGTAGTATGTTTAAATGCGTTGTCAATTAATATGATTAGAATTTGCTCTATTTTTTCTGGATTACTAAAAACTTCTATGTCTTTTTCTATTTTTTGTACAGAAAATTCTATGTTTTCATTTCCGATATTATTATATATATCATTTACACTTTCAAAGATTTCTCTAATACCCATTTTGCTCTTTTCAATAACATAACTTCCAGATTGAAGTCTCGATAATTCTAATAAATCATTTACTAAATTTGATAGTCTAATGCTCTCTTTTACTATATTGTCATAATATTTTTGCTTTGTTTGCTCATCCTTTACAAGGCCATCTTTTAGTGTTTCACCTATTACTCTCATTGATGCGATTGGCGTTCTTAATTCATGGCTTACATTAGCGACATAATCTCTTCTTGTAGTTTCTAACTTTTCAGACTCTTTTGCACATGTATTTATTGCTTTTGCTAATTCTCCCACTTCTCCTTTTATATTTTCATCTGCTCTTTTAGAAAAGTCTCCTTTTGACATTGCATTAGCGACCACTGTCATTTGTCTTAGTGGTTTTACTATTCTTCTAACAATTAAATAGGCTGGTAAAAGCATTATTAAAAACACTCCAAGTGTGCTTACTATAAGCGTAATATACAAACTATTATTTGAGGCATATTCCATAATTGGTGTTGGTTTTGTTAATACAACAGCCGCTATTAATTCATTATTGCTATTAAATACTGGAAGTCCAACAAATATGTACGTTTCAGTTTCTCGTACTACTTCTTCACCAGTTAAAACTTCTTCTAAAACTTCTTCAGCGTTTTTATTTTTTATATTTTCTCTTATTGCTGAATGCAAAAGGGATTGCTTATTACTAGTCTCAAATTTTACGTCATTTCTATAATTTACCATATATGTATTTCCTGATGAATCATAAACTTCTATCTTAGTATCAGCAAAATTCATATTTATATCTAGTATGTTTTTTATCTTATCTATTGATAGTTGTTCTTCGTTACTAATTAATTCAACAATACTATTTCCCATTGATTTAAGTCCGGCAATTCTACTATTAATATATATTTTATTCGATATAACTATATATATTATTAAAGTTAATATTGCCGATAATAAAAGTGTAACTCCAATAAGCCAGAATATTTTTCCAAGTAAATTATCTCTTGATTTATTCATTATTTTCTACCTCAAATTTGTATCCAACACCATATATACTTTTTATTGAAAAACCTGTATCTTTTTTTGGTAATTTACCTCTTATTCTTTTTATTGTAGTATCTATTGTCCTTGTATCTCCAAAATATTCATACCCCCAAACAGTAGACAATATTTGTTCTCTATCATACACAATACCAGGATGAGATGCCAATAAATTTAAAATTTCTACTTCTTTAGGAGTAAAACAAAGTGATTTTCCTTCATATCTTACTTCGTAACTATTTATATCTATTTCTAATTTCCCAATTACTATTTTATTGTTCTGATTTTCTTCTGTTTTAGAATCAACTCTTCTTTTTATAGCCTTTATTCTAGCTATTAGTTCTCTTATGCTGAATGGCTTAACTATATAATCATCAGCTCCAAGTTCAAGGCCAAGAATTCTATCTATTTCTTCACCCTTGGCAGTTAACATTATTATGGGAACATTGCTAGTTTGTCTTATTTCCTTACATACATCTATCCCGCTCTTTTTAGGCATCATTAAATCAAGAATTATAAAGTTTGGCTTTTCTTTAAAAAATATTTCTAATGCTTCTTCGCCATCATAAGCTTGATATACCTGATATCCTTCTGATTCAAGATATGTTGTAACTGTTTCGTGTATTACTTCTTGATCATCGCAAATTAAAACTTTATATTTTTCCATGAAAAAACCACTTCCTTAAAAATATTATAACTTATTGGTTAAAATATTCAAGTAGTGGTCATATTTAATTACAATTGTTCATTTTTTTGTCACATTTTTATATGATATTTCTTCGCCATCGATATTGTAAATTGGTAACGAAATATCATAGTAGCGAAATACATCTAGTAATGTCGGATTATTTTCCCCTAATTTTTTTGCAAAACCTTTGGAAATATTTTCTCTCATAAACTTTTCTAAAGCATCATAGTTTTTGGAAATTATAAGTTTTTCCATTTCCTCTAAATCCACTTTGTACTCGCACTCTAACGAAAGACAATTTGCAATATGTGCACATTTTTTAGGAATGACTATTTTATAAATATGACCTGAATTAGTTAATCCAACTGGTAATTCTGAAATTGGTGTATTCAAATATTTTTCATTTATCATTATTCCTTTTATATTATCTGTTGGTACATTGTTTTCTATGTAACACATGTCATTGTATGACTGGACCTCTTTTTTCTTTAAAGTTAAATTTTTATCAATTTTTATTAAAAAACTTATTCCATTAACAACGTATTTATTAAATGTATCAGATGATGATATTCCGTTAATTGATGGAGATATTGCAACACATATGTCCTTATATCCATTACTTCCTATTGTATTCACGTAAAAATATGGATTAGACTCTATTTGAGCTTGAGAATTAGACACTATTCCATATTTTAAAATTCCAAGCAAGCTAAATATATTAAATCCTATTCCATGAAATAGAATATTTTTATCTTCTAGTATATTCATATTATCCCTACTTATATTGCAAATTTCCTAAATCTTGATATAAGTACATTATATTTATATCATAATTCTTATCAGAAAAATTGTCTTCTATTGTTATTCCAATTGCAAGTGCCGAGTTCTTATCTCCTTCTTTTATTGCATGAAATATACTGTTATCATAGCCTATTCCATCATACGTGCTCAGACAGTTTATATTTTTGGCGTTTATTCCTTCTGGTAACTCTGTCTCATAATCTCTATAATAAATAGTATTTTTATTAGAATCTATTCCAATCCTTACTTCTTCTCCATCTATTAAAAAATTGCAATAGGAGTTGCCATTTACTGAGCTTGAACCTATTAAATATGAAGATACGCTTTTTTCAATATCTTGATAAAATCTTACAGTCACCTCTTCTTGAATTACATTCATTTTAGAACTAATGGTAAGTTCTTCATTTTTATCATTTAGTTTAAATGCTGCACTAAGTAAAAATATAGATATTACAGTTGTAAGTACAAATGCTACTATAAGTTCATATAACATATAACCTTTATTTTTCATATTATCACCTCACAACCTTTAGAGTTGTATACCAGTATTTTGATTTTGCCTCATCTATGTCTCTTTCTTTCAATATTAGGATTATTCTATAGTCTTCTGTTCCCGTTACAACAGGAATTGTGTCTATATAATCAGTTGTTGTCCCTTCTTTTATTACACTGTCTTCAAATCCTTTTAATGGTGTTATATCATATTTTGTAAATATTACCTTATCTATAACTTCTGTTCCAACATAATTTTCTGTCGTACCGTAATTATAAATAAAATTACATAACTCCTCTGTTCCAGGTGAAGTTGCATCTGCAAAATCTGCACATGTTACAGAATAGTATTTATTAGAACCCATTTTGTCAACAAAATAATCTATTCCTTTTGAGTACATAAGTGTTCTAATATTATCAGCTGCATATAGTGAACTTACACTATTGTAGTAAGATCTTTTATTATAATTTCCAAGAAGCCCAATTACTGTTGCATACAGCATAGTAACTACTGCTGTTACTACTGTTGCTACTATGATTGTTTCTGACAAAAAAAAGCCTTTAGTATTTAATTTCTTCATATATAACTCTCCTTAAAGTATTGCCAATATCATGAATTTATTATATAATATTTTTATGATAAATGCTAGGGGTTTGGTTAAAATAATATAGAGGTGAACTAATGATAAGAGAATTTGATTTTGAAAAATTACCAATAGTTGAAGTTGTAAATGAAATATTGGTTGATTCTAGCGTAAGAGGTGCTAGCGACATTCACTTTGACCCACTAGAAAATGTATTAAAAATAAGGATAAGAATTGATGGCCAATTAGTAGATTATGCTACTATACCAAACCATTTAAAAAGAAATTTGATAACACGTATTAAAATTATAGCTGGTATGAATATAACTGAAACAAGGCTTCCACAAGATGGTGCAATTAAGGCAAATATTAAAAACACACCTCTTGATTTGCGTGTTTCTTCTCTGCCAACAATTAATGGTGAAAAAATCGTTATTCGTATTCTTGACTACACTGCAAGTGCAAAAGGTATTGAATACTTAGGCTTTAGGGAGAAAAATTTTGAAAAATTGAAGAAAATGATTCATACTCCTAACGGAATAATATTAGTAACAGGAGCAACTGGTACTGGTAAGTCTACTACCGTATACTCTATTCTTCAAAAAATCAATAAACAAGAAGTTAATCTAGTTACAGTTGAAGACCCAATAGAAATGGATATTGAAGGTATAAATCAAGTACAAGTTAATAGTGATATAAATTTAACATTTGCTAATGTATTAAGAAGTATTTTACGTCAAGACCCAGATATTATAATGATTGGTGAAATAAGAGATGATGAAACAGCGAAAATTGCTGTAAGAGCATCTGTTACTGGTCACTTAGTATTGTCTACATTACACACCAATAACTCTCTTAACACAATAGAACGTTTACTTGATATGAATGTTGAACGTTATTTGTTAGCTAGTGCTCTATATGGAATAATTTCTCAAAAATTAGCTAGAAAATTATGCGATAAATGTAAAGTAAAGAGATCTACTACCCCATACGAAAAAAGATTATTTATGAATGTTCTTGGAAAACAGGTAGATGAAGTTTATACTAGTCATGGCTGCAATGAATGTGGAAATGGGTTCAAAGGAAGAATTGCTATTCATGAAGTATTACTTATTAACCAACAAATAAGAGACGCTATTAGCGATGGTATTAAAAAGGAAAAATTGAGGGAATTAGTTTATACTGATGATGTTGATACTTTACTACAAGATGGGTTGTATAAAGTTTTAGAAGGATATACTACAATCGAAGAAATATTAAATAGAATTGAATTGGAAGATTAAATAACCGAAAGGTTATTTTTTTTATTGCAATAAAAAGATTCATTTGTAAAACTGAATTCCAATTGTATTTTACTGAATATTATTCTTTACTTAGTTTTTTCATATAAAAACCCCATTTCTATTTTAACTAAGAAATGAGGTTCATATCGCATATATAAATCTTACTTGATAGACATAGCTAACATTATGTTGTAAAGCATCGCTGGTGTTACTTGAAAAAAGAAAAGTATTAGTAAGGCTATTCCTAGAAAAGGTCCATATGGTATCATATGCTCTTTTTTTAGAAATACTGATAAAAGAGCTATTGGAAACGCAATTAAAGACCCTAGAAATATGTTGCACAATCCTATAATTGGTCCTAAGCACATTCCAGATATAAACATGAATTTTATATCTCCGCCGCCAAGTGATTCTTTTTTAAAAACAAAATCCCCTATTATTTTTATCAAGAACATAACTGCAAATGTTACTAAGCCATATAATAGACTCATAAATGCAGTTCCTATTCCCTCAAAGCATTTGCATATAAATATTAATATTATTCCCGCAATTATTACTTGATCTGGTATTATCATATATTTTATATCACTTACAAAAATGATAACTACTATTGAAACTAATATGAGTGCTATAAAAAGATTCACACTCATTCCAAAAATACAATATGATATACCAAACATAATTCCAGTTAATAATTCAATTATTGGATATTGAATCGAAATTTTTTGTTTACAATTTTTGCATTTTCCAAGTTGAAATAAATATGAAAAAACCGGAATTAATTCTAACGGTCCTAATTTGTGATTGCAATTTGGGCAATGTGAAGCAGGAAAAGCTATAGACATATTATTTGGTAGTCTATAGCCTACTACATTGTAAAATGATCCCAAAATCAATCCTAAAATCACAAAGAAAATTAAATACAAAACCTCCATATACTCCTCCTCATTATACTTGGATACCTTCGTATAATTTAAACATTGGTAATACTACTGATAACAAGATTATACCAACTACTACTGCAAGTATACAAATAACAATTGGTTCTATTAAAGCCTTTATTGATGTAACCATCGCAGCTTGCTGATCTTGGTAGTATTCAGAAACCTTTCCCATCATTACACCTAATTGTCCAGTTCTTTCACCTGTCACAAGCATTTCATACGCTATCGTTGGAAATGCCCAATGATCTTTAAATGCAACTGAAATTGATTCTCCTCTTGCCAGATTGGCAACAGCATCAACAATTAACATTTTATACACTTCGTTATTTGTTATTTTGCTTAAAACTTCCATACTGTCTGTTATAAATACATTGTGTTTTAATAATGATGCGAATGTTTTAGTAAACATTGTAACTTCGTTATATATTATAACTTTGCCTACAACTGGCATATGCATAAGCATCCACTGTATGCTTGTTTTAAATCCTTTAATTTTTGTATATGCAAGATAGAACAAAGTTATAGTTCCAATTACCGCTATTAATACATATATTATATTGTTTTTTAAGAAATTACTTATATTGATTATTGCCTGTGTTATACCTGGTATTTCAATATTTTGACTATCATATATTTTTACAAATTGTGGTATTACGTAAAGCATCATAAATGTCAAAACAACTATTACCATTATAAATATAACTGTTGGATACGTTAATGCAGATATCATTTGCTTACGGTTTCTTTCAGAAACTGTATAATACTCTGCCATATCATCTAGAGTTTCAACTAATTCACCAGTCATTTCAGATGTTTTTAGCATATTAATTAGCAATTTTGGAAATACATCCCCTTGTTTATTTAATGCTTCACTAAAAGTTTCACCCATTGTTAATTCATAAATAATAGATTGGAATGTTTTTTGCTTAGATGCTTGCGTTATTTGCTTTGATAAAATTTTCATAGCATCCGTTAATGGTATACCTGACCTTACGTAAGTAGCAAGTTGTGTTAAGAAGAATATTAAATCTTTATTCTTCATTTTTGATCTGCTACCTTTTTGTCCAAATGCAAAATTTATAAATGAAGATGTTTTTATTGAATATACTTCATAACCCTCACTGTATAAAAATGAGTGAACATCCGCTTTTGAAAAGCCATCAAAGTATCCTGTTACTATCTTTCCATCTGGGTTTTTAGCAACGTATTTGTATGTGTTCTTTTTTTCGCTTCTTGTTGCATCTGCACCATTAAAGTCTATTAACAATACTTCCCTTTTTAAATCACGTTTATTTCTTATATTTTTAGCTATACTATTATTAAATATTAATTTATTAAATCCTTTTTTAATTTTATTTCCAAGTATTTTAAATGTAGCGCCTACATTTATAAAGAAATATTTCATTGAAGTTCCAATATTTGAAAAGAATTCTTTAAATGATTTCCCAATTGTAGAGAAAAATAATTCTAATCCACTAAATATAAATTTGAAAAACTTGCCAAATATCTTACCTAGTGTAACTATTGGAAATGAAATTCCTAAAAAAGCCCATTTAAGGATACAAAATATGCAATAAGCAAAAGTCGAAACACCCTTATAAAACCACATAAATGGTCTCAACAATGTATCTACTATCACTAGATACACCTCCTACCTCTTTATTCTTAACCTACTATACAAAAGTATAACATACTTTAAGCTTTTTTTAAACATTTTTTTTGAACAAACATATAATATTTTGAGGGGAGGAGTAATTTTGTTCCCAGGACGTGGGTTGATGTCTTTTCCTATGAGGGGATATTCTTTAGGTTTTCCAAGGTCAACTTTTAATTGGGCTGGTTTCCTAACAAATGCTGGAAAAACATTAAATGTTGTAAACCAGGCTATTCCAGTTTTTTATCAAATAGGTCCTATCTATAGGAATATTAAAACTATGTTTAGAGTTGCAAACGAATTTAGAAAACCTGATACCGTTCAAGAAGAAACAGTCGAGGAAATAAAAGAAGTTCCAAAAGAGGAAAAGGTCTTAAAAAATCCAGCATTTTTCAAATAAAATTCACTATTTGTGAGTTTTTTTCATATAAACAAAAAAAATAACTTACGTTATTTTCTTAAATATTTTTTTATAATTTTTACATCTTTTTTAGTTAAACTTATTTTTTTAGAATATTTTTTTGGCAAGTTTTCCAATATTTTTTCTTTTTTAGTTAAAATTGTTTCATAGTATTTAAAAAACAATTCATCTTGTTTTTTTAATAATACTGGTCCCATTAACATTTGAGCATATGTATATTCGTTAAACCCTTTGCATAATTTTAAAATTGTATAAAATTTTCCGTTTTCGAATATAATTTCTTCATCCTCTATGTGATAATTAATTAAATTAAGGTTATTTCTTATATAGAATGAGCCATCATTTGGTGATAGTATAATAGTTCTTACACTATCTAGTTTTTCAAGCCCGGATTTTAATATTTCAATTTGGGTATGTGCTCCCATGCCTGCGATTACTATTGTATCAATTTCATTTTTAGTAACTACTGATAATCCATTTCCAACTCTTAAATCAATACCATTAACATTTGCTTGCAAAATATTTTTCTTTGCGAATTGCAGTGCATTGCTACTAATATCACTTGAAATAACACTAATTCCTCTATTTTCATTAATTAATTCAATTCCTAAATAACCATGATCACAGCCAATATCAATTACTCTTGAATTGTCTGGAACCATTTTTGCTAAAGCGTTTATTCTTTTCATTAGTCAGTTAAAAAGTCCTTTAATTTTCTGCTTCTTGATGGATGACGTAATTTTCTTAATGCCTTTGCTTCTATCTGTCTTATCCTTTCACGCGTTACATTGAATATTTGACCTACTTCTTCAAGTGTTCTTTGATGTCCATCATCTAATCCAAATCTTAAACGTAATACTTGTTCTTCTCTTTCTGTTAACGTATATAAAACTTCTGATATTTCATCTTTTAACATTTCATTAGTAGCGTATTCTTCTGGACTCATACTTCTTTCATCTTTTATAAAATCAACCAAATGTGAGTCATCTTCTTCTCCTATTGGAGTTTCTAGTGATACTGGTTCTTGACTTATTTTATATATTTCTCTTATTTTGTCTAATGACAAATTCATTTTTTTAGCAAGTTCTTCTTCAGTTGGTTCTCTGTTTAATTCAAGTGTCATTTGCCTTTGAATACGTGCTAATTTATTTATAGTTTCAACCATATGAACTGGTACGCGAATTGTACGAGCTTGGTCTGCTATTGCTCTTGTTATTGCTTGTCTAATCCACCAAGTTGCATATGTTGAAAATTTGTATCCTTTAGAAGCATCAAATTTATCTACTGCTTTCATAAGGCCTATATTCCCTTCTTGAATCAAATCCAAAAACAACATTCCACGTCCTACATATCTTTTGGCAATACTTACAACTAAACGAAGGTTTGCTTCAGCTAAACGGTTTTTAGCCTCCTCATCACCCTTTACTACTCTTTCTGAAAGTTCTAGTTCCTCTTCTAAAGAAAGTAAGCTTATTTTACCTATTTCTTTTAAATACATTCTTACTGGGTCATTAATCTTAACATCTTTTGGCAATGTAATATCTTCTAGTGCAACACCACTGTTATCTTCTGGTTCAGCTGGTTCTTCTTCTGAAACAACATCTATACCATTTTCACTTAAAGCGTTGTATAATTCATCAAGTGAATCTGCATCTAACTCAAGACCTTTTAATTCTTTTGCTAATTCTTCATATGTTATATACCCTTGAGTCTTACCTTTTTTAATTAATTCTTTCTTTCTATCTTCAAATGATTTAATTTCTTTTACCATAGTTACAACTCCCTCTTTTTCAACTCTAATATTTTATTTAATATTTCAGCTTTTTTTGAAATATCTAATTCCTTCTTTAAATTGTCATTTAGTCTATCTATTTCCCTTTGAATTGCGTATTTTTTTAATAAATTAATGCAGTCCTCTATTTCTTCAATATTGTATTTTTCATCATAATTCATACTTTCCACATCAACTATTATGTCAGCAAGCTCCTTTTTTTCATTTAAATACGATATTAAATCTGCACTGCTTATTTTACCATTATTTTTATAAAAGTAAAGTATTTCATTAGCTAAATCTCTATATATATTTTCGTTAAATACTATTCCTCTATTTTGGTATATATTTATTATGTCTTCACTGTTTAACATATAATATATTATTTTATAACTAGCTTTGTCATATTTATTTAATTTTTTTACTTTTGGTTGAATAACCTTTTTTTCTTTCTTTTGATTATTCTCAAGTCTAGATGTGATTATACTTTTATCAATTCCTAGTTCCCTGCTTATCTTATCTATCGTTATATCCCTTAGAACTAAATCATCCATTTTGTTTATTTCTTCTATTACATCGTTTACATAACTTGATAAATCTGCAATTTTTGTCATATCTCTATTCTGCTTTAAATAATCAAGTTTAAACTCCATGAACGAAATTGGATGTGACATTATTGTTTTAAAGCCTTCTGGTCCAAATTTCAAAATATATTCATCTGGATCATATTCTCCCAATCTTACTACTTTTGGTACGATTCCATTTTTCATCAGTATATTTCCGCATGAATATGTTGCTTTAGCTCCGGCATTATCTCCATCAAACAATAAGATTATATTAGTACTAAGTTTTCTAATTGCTTTTACATGCTCTTCTGTAACTGCAGTACCCATAGTTGCAATAACATTTTTAAAACCTGCTGTATAACATCTTATAACATCAAAGAACCCCTCTGTAATAATTATTGATTTTTCTTTCAATGCATATTCCTTAGCGCGGTAATAGTTATATAAAATGCTACCCTTTCTAAAATGTTTAGTCTCTTTTGTATTTATGTATTTTGAAGTTTTTTCACCATTAAAAATCCTCCCAGAACACGCTACTACTCTATTTTCATGATCACATATTGGAAACATTATACGGTTAAAAAAGAAATCTCTATATCCGTAATCTGTCTTTGTAGTAATTCCAATATTTACTAACATGTCATAAGAAAAATGTTTACTTACCAACATTTTAGTAACCACATCTTCGTTTGGGGAATAGCCAATTCTAAACTCCCTTATTATTTCATCACTTATGCTTCTTCCATTTAAATATTTTAATGCATCTACACCTTTATTAGTAAATAAACTATTCTCATAGTATTTCGTAACTATCTCGTACGCTTCTAATGAAGGATCACTTTCGGTCTTTTTTCCAATATTAACCTTAGTATCAATCCCAAACTTATCTCCCAAAAGCTTTAATGTTTCTTTAAAAGATAAGTGTTCATAATTCATAACAAAGTTAAATACGTTTCCGCCTACGCCACATGCAAAGCATTTAAATATTTGTTTATCCGGAGAAACAAACATGGATGGGTTTGAGTCATCATGAAATGGGCATACCCCTACATAGTTTTTGCCATTTTTACTTAGTGGGATATACTCGCTAATTACATCAACTATATTAGCTTTTCTTCTGACCTCTTCAACTATATCTGTTTTTACATCATCCATAAAACATGCACCCTAATTATATATTCTACATAAATTGATAAAATTCCTTCTTTTTTTTTAATTTTAAAAATTTATTATACCCAAATGTTCAAAAAATATTTTAATTCCTAATAAAATTAAAACTATTCCTCCAAATATACATGCTTTTTTTTGATATTTTCTTCCATATATATTTCCTATTTTAACTCCTATAACTGAGAGAATAAATGTTATTATTCCTATTATTATAACTGATACAAATAACGATGTATTTAAAAATGCAAATGTTATTCCAGCTGCTAGTGCATCAATACTAGTAGCAATCGACAATATAAGCATTGTTTTAAAATTAAGAGATTCATCAAGTGATTCGTCATTTTCAAATAAGGCTTCTTTTATCATATTTATTCCTATTAATGATAGAAGAATAAACGCTATCCAATGGTCTAAAAACTCTATTTTTTGATAAAAACCAAATCCCAATAAATATCCTATTGTGGGCATTAGTGCTTGAAATCCACCAAAATAAGCACCTACTATAAGCATATGCTTTAATTCTATTTTTTTTATTGATAATCCTTTACAAATTGCTATTGCAAAAGCATCCATACCAAGTCCTACTGCAATTACTAATAATTCTACTATTCCCATAAAAAAGCACCTCTATTTAAATATATTTAGAAATCACATAATAATTACAAATATACATATAATAGTAAAAAAGGAGGACATATGACACCTAAAAAATTAACAATTATTAATATAATTTTAGTATTTTTATTAAGTTTTGTAAGTCATTTTGTGTATGACCTTATACCAAATAATTTAACAGCTATTTTTTTCCCTGTAAATGAAAGCATATTTGAGCATTTAAAAATGGCATTTACAACATATACAATAGTGCTAATAATAGATAGTATCATTCTAAAAATAAAGCACGAAACACTCAGCAATTTATCTATTAGTGTTTTTTTAAGTTCTGTTATGACTGTAATATCTCTTGGTATAATTTATCCAATAGTATTTAATTTAATTGGTGAAAATATGTTTATTACACTTATTATATATTTCATTACAATATTAATTGGAAATTTAGTTGGATATAAAGCATTGCAATCTAATGATTTGCATCTTAGAGAAACTGCTCTTATTTCCATTATTGTTATAACTATATTATTTGGCATTCTTTCATTTCATCCATTAAAAATTAAAACTTATTTTTATGATTATTCTAATGAAATATATGGGATAAAATAAAAATTCTCTTTGCGAGAATTTTTTTATTTAATATTAGATTTAAGAGTTACTATTACTGGGCGAGTCCCAAGACGACCGTCGAAGCCCGCGCTGTGATATACAAGGATGCTAGAAGGATACACGTTATACACATCATCACAGATGGAAGTAAATGGTGTCATTGTCCAATAGTATGTTGAGTATAACCATGCTGGTACATTAGAAAATGCTTCAGTTAATTTCTTGCTTCCATTAGAATCATAAAATGCATTATCTATTGTACAATTATTACTACTATCTGCATTATTTATTATATTGCATATTTCATCTACCATTATTAATCGTATACTTTTTATTGCAGTTCCACCG
>CAKPCJ010000020.1 GCA_934141575.1 uncultured Bacilli bacterium | reverse complement strand
AAACCAGGGGAATCAAGAACAATAACAAGTTCATATGGTGATGATTTAACAACAGCGGCTTCTATTTCTTATGAAGTTGTAAGATAACACATTAAAAGTGTTATCTTTTTTGTTTTAAAATGTTATAATTTTATTAGGTGAGTTATATGAAAAAAAGAATGTTTTTAGGTGTACTTATTATTTGCTTGCTTATAGTTATAATTCTTTTTATGCTTAACGTAATATTTAAGAATAATTTAGAATTAAATGGTGATAGTGAAGTTAATATAAAACTTGGTGAGAAATATTATGAATTAGGATTAAAGAATATTGATATTTCTAAGATTAAAATAAGTGGTAGTGTCGATGTAAGTAAGCCTGGAGTTTATGAAATCACGTATGAAGTTGATAAAAAGACTATAATTAGAAAAGTTAATGTGATAGATGATATTAAACCCGAGATGAAATTGAAAGGTAATAGTGATATTTATTTATATTTGGGTAATGAATATGATGAGGATGGCGTAGTTTCAATTGATAATTATGATGGTGATATAAGTAATAAGGTTGTTGTAAAATCAGATGTTGATAAAAATAAGGTAGGCGATTATTTAATTACATATACATCTACTGATTCTTCATCTAATGAGGCTATTTTGACTAGAAATATACATGTAATTAATAAGGATAGTAATTCTGTTAATGAAATTCCTATTTTGATGTATCATTTCTTTTATGATGATTCTACTAAGACTCATGCTACTGATAATAATTGGATTTATATTTCTGATTTTGAGGAACAGGTTAAGTATTTAGTTGATAATAATTACTATTTTCCAACTTGGAAGGAAATAGAGTTATACTTAGATGGTAAAATAAAACTTCCTGATAAATCTATAGTAATTACTGTAGATGATGGGGATCCTTCGTTTTTTAATTTAGGTGTTCCGGTGTTAGAAAAATACAAAGTTCCAGCTACTTCGTTTATGATTACAAGTTGGTATTCGCCTAGTAATTATAAGTATGATTCTTCTTTAATTTCAATTGAATCACATTCTAATAATATGCATAGAGGTGGATGTAGTACTGGACATAAGGGACTGTTTCAATGTATCGATGAAGAAAAAGGAATTCAAGATTTGAAAGAGTCAATTTCAGTTACCAAGTCAAATATGGTTTTTTGTTATCCGTTTGGGGATGTAAATGAGAGGGAAAAGGTAATGTTAAATAAGACTGGTTTTCATTTAGCTGTTACGACTAAATATGGTAAAATTAAACCTGGCATGGATAAATTGGAACTTCCAAGAATAAGGGTTTCTGGTGGAAATAGTATTAACTATTTTATAAAAAGTATAAATTAGTTTTAGGGGGATTTTATGAAGAAAAAGATTTCAAATTTGATAAATAAAAAAAATGAGTGTTTAAGAAATGGTGAGGATGAAAAGGCTGAGCAAATTAGAATGGAAATAAGATTATTGAAAGAGGAAGCTAAAGTATCTGCAGATGAAGTAAAAAATAATTCAAAGTTTAAGAAAGTAAAAAATAATTCAAAAAAGCCTATTATAATTCCTGATCAAGTTATAATAAATAATATCGATATAACTGATAAGCTATATGAACTTTTAAATTCTAAATATGCTGAAGAGGCAAAAGTTATATATATGTCTATAATTGATTTTTGTAAAGAAAGACAAAATTATATAAATTCTGTTTTGAAAAAAAGTATTAATTCATATGAAGTAAATGAAACATTAGAATTAAGTGAAAAATCAAAACGTGTAATTCAATCTTTACAAAATTGTAAAAGCTTAAATCAATCTGAAATTCAGATAAGAATATCAAAAATTAGAGATTTGTTAAGCTCTTACGAAATTAACTTGGAAAATATTACTTTAAAGTCTACTTTGTATAATGAAATTTTATGTATTAATGAAACAAAAAAATTGGCATATAGATTGTTAACTGGTATAAAAAGGCAACCTGTGATTCCAAAACAATCTACTGTGTTTGATCAAACTGTTATTACACAAAAGCAACAGGAAATTGTTGAGGGAATATATATAGGAAAAATTCCTAAATGTGGTATAAGTGATTATTATTTTGCTGCTAAATATTATCTTGAAACCGAAAAAGTTAGTAAAACTGATATAATTTCTTTGGTTAAACATTTGCTTAATAATTATAGTTTTAATGAGAAAAATTTATATTATATTGAAAACTTTCAGAAAGCAATAAAAAAGGCCATTAAAAATTTTAAAACTTCTGACAAAAAAACTATTAATTCTATGATTGGAAAGTTAAATAATAAAAGACAACAAATGATTCAAAATGATCCTAGATTTGAAATTATATTATATTTTATATTTAATAATTATGAAGAATATGTAAATAAGATGCTTGATGAAATGCCTGATATAGCTAGCTGTATGTACAATGGAAAAAGCACTGTTATAAACGTATACAAAGCATTATTAAATGAGTATAATAATATATTACAAATGCGTTACGGTTATAATGAAAAAACTATTGATTTGCTTGAAAATGTTTTTGCGAAACTTTATAATTTGAATAGTGATGATAAAACAGAAATAGAACTTATTACTGATGAATATATTAAGCAAATAAAACAAATAGGTTGCAGTACAGTTTCTAAAAATATTATTCTGTTTAGAATAAGCAAGATAAGAAATTCTGTTGGAATTTCAAATGATATGAAATTTCCTGAGATTCAGGGTGAAAGCTATAGTTATTTAGATTTTTATTATAAAAAAGAACTTTCTAATTCTGAAAGAAGATGTGTAAATAATTCTATTTGTTTTGATGAAAATAATACTACGACATATTCAGTTTCTAGAAATGGAGAATATTTAATTTTAAAAATTAATGTTGTTGATTTGACACCATATTTTTTAGTTGGAACTGATTTGTATGAACTTGCTACTAAAGACTGCATAGATTCTAATAATATGAGAAAATATTCTAAATTTAGCACTGATAAAGCTAATCCTAGTATAACTTTTGAATTTCATTTTTATAAGGGAATTTTGGAAGCTAATTATATTTACAATTCAATTGTTAAACCAATGGAAAAAACTAACTTTGATGTTAAATATGCTCAGGATTTAGAAACAATAAATATATTTGATATGAGAAGTGGATTCGATGGATTAATTAAACAATCTTTAGAGGCAAATAAAAAAAATATACCATATATAGTAAGTTATATTGAAGGTGATTTGAATTATAGAATTTTTAATGATCTTAATTATTTGTTTGGTAAACTTAAACATTCCGATTTTGATTTAATCAATAAAATGTTAGAAAGTAGTTCTAGAAAGTTTGGAATTAGTACTGATGTTGTAAAGAAGTATCCATATGAAGTGAATGTAATAAACCCAGTTTTGAAATATTCTTATATATTGATGCAGAGAATAATAAAAAGCTATTATAATCCGGGATTTTCTGTATCTATAGATGAAATTAATAGTTTTGTTGTGGAAAGAGGAAAAGTACTTAAAAAGTAATTTTAAAAGTTGAATAGTTGGGTAAAATAATATATAATTGGTATCGTAAGAGGAGTTGAATACTTTGAAAGAAAATGATAAACAAGTTTATAATTTTGGTAAAAAAGAATTTAAAGAATTAATGATACCAATGTCAATATTCATACTTACTATATTAATATTGACTTGTGTTGTTGCAATATATGAAGTGTGTATTTAGGAGTAATATATGAGAAATCAACCTATATATAATAACGAAAAGTTGAAAAATGCTGGGAAGTATTCATTTGAAACTGTTAATGCTGCCAATAGAAGACAAGGTGAAATGATATATGATTCTACTATTAAAACTGAGGAGCCAAAATCAAATAAAAAAATAGTAGCAATGCTTGTAGTATCTTCCGTATTGATTATAATTACTTGCTTTTTTGCGTTTACTGATTTGAAGTATTTAATTATACCTAAAAAAGTTGATACAGTAAAAACAGACCCTGATTTTGAAGCAAGTGATGTTATGCATGAATTAACTTGTGATTTATCTTATGTCCAAGATGGATTAACTATGAGTGTAAATAAAATTTATGGATATAATAATAACAAGGTTAAAACTGCAAAATATACTTATATTATAGAGGTATCTAATGAAAAACTTATAAATGATAGTTCTTTTTATGAGTATATTTCATCTTCATTTGATGAGGTTTTAAATAATTATAAAGATATTGATGGATTAGAGCTTATATATGAGGAAGCAGATAATACTTATAAATTAACTCAGATAGTGGATTTAAATATTTTAAATTCAAGTAAAGCTGATCAATTAACAGATGTGACTTTAGACCAAAAAATTGATGTTGTTAAAACAATTCAAACAAGGGCTGGGTTGGAATGTAAATAATTAAAGAAGTGATAATATGGATAAGAAAAAAGTTATAATTTTGGGAATTTTGCTTTATTTTTTTGTTGTTTTGGTAATTCTTTTTTATCTTTTTTACCCTAAAATTATTTTAAATGGCGACAAAAAAGTAAAAATACAATATGGCGAAAAATATATTGAACAAGGCTATAATGTTAAAAGTTTAAAGGGTGGCTATAAGGTTAGTATAAAGTCAAATGTAGATGAAAATAAGATTGGTGAGTATGATATTTTATATGAAACTAAATTCTTATTTTTCAGAGTAAAAAAGGTACGAAAAGTGATTGTAATTGATAACGTAGCTCCTGTTTTAACTTTGATTGGAAGCGAAACTGCTCAAATATGTCCTAATGGTGTATATAAAGAGGAAGGTTATACTTCTATAGATAATTATGATGGGGATATAACTTCTAGTGTTGAGGTTAAAACTAATGATGATAGTATAACTTATACATCAAAGGATAGTTCTAATAATATATCTACTAAAAATAGAAATTTGGTAAAAGCTGATAATATCGCGCCAGTAATTACTCTTAACGATAATGCTATACAGTATGTGTATAAGGGTGATAACTATCAAGAAAAAGGCGCTACTGCTACTGATAATTGTGATGGTGACTTAACTTCTAATATAAAAATATCTGGTTCGGTTGATTCATATTCAGTTGGATCATATGAGATAACATATGAGGTTTCTGACAGTTCTTCTAATACTGCTAAGGCAACTAGATATGTTAAAGTAATAAATAGGTCGGATTATAGTGGCAGTACGATTTATCTTACATTTGATGATGGTCCAAGTGCTAATATAACGCCAAAAATACTTGATATTTTAAAAGAAGAAAATGTAAAAGCTACTTTTTTCGTAATAAATGCGTCTGACGATTTGAATTATATAATCAAAAGAGCGTATGATGAAGGTCATACAATAGCGCTTCATTCATATACTCACAATTATGCTAAAATTTATTCATCAGATGATGCCTATTTTAACGATTTGTACGCTATTAGGCAAAAAGTTAAGAATATAATTGGTGTTGAGCCAAATATAATAAGATTTCCTGGTGGTACTTCTAATACTGTGAGTAGAAGATATAATTCTCATATAATGAGTAGGCTTTCAAAAGAGGTAATGAATAGAGGCTTTATTTATTTTGATTGGAATATTTCTTCTGGAGATGCTTCATCTAATCCAACAAGAACTACAGTATATAATAATGTGGTATCTGGATTAAGTACTAGAAAAACTAATGTTGTATTAATGCACGATAGTGCTGCGAAAACTTATACATTAGAAGCTTTAAGGGACATTATAAGATATGGTAAGTCAAAGGGATATAAATTTGATAAAATAACTGAATCCACTCCGCAAATAAAACATAACCCTCAGAATTAGGCTTTCATATAATATCTTGGGTGATGAGATATGTTTAGTATGGAACAGGCAATAGATGCAGCAAATGAGCTTGGAGTTCGGTTTGATAAGTATAGTTTTAATGAATTCCTTGATGGAATGAATATAGAACTTGAACATGGTAAGCAAAATTCTAAAACTAATGTCACGGATGATGATGTTTTAACTACTGCAAAAATTGCTTTAGCACATTTAAATGAATTTCCAAATTATTACAATCCAGTGTATGGTCTTAGAACATTTGAGAATTTTTTGAAACAAAAATTGAATAATAAATAAGGTTGAAATATAACCTTATTTATTTTTGGATTGATGTTAAATAATTGTGCGATTTTTGGCATTTTTTTAAATTTTATTAATAAAATTGAATATTAATGCATATTTTTGTAAAAATTAGCAATTTAAGTTGACAAGTGCTAAACAGGGTGGTATATTTATATTAGCACTTGAGTATAATAAGTGCTGGAGGTGGTAATGATAACTTCTAGACAAAGTGAAATATTGAAAATAATAGTTGAGGAGTATATCAAGACGGCACATCCAGTTGGTTCTAAATCAATATGTGATATGCTTCAAGTTTCCTCGGCCACTGTTAGAAGTGAAATGTCCGAATTAGAATCTCTTGGATATCTAGAGAAGGAACACATTTCATCTGGCAGAATACCTTCTGAGGTTGGTTATAGATTTTATGTAGATAATCTTATGAAACCTAAGGAAATGACAGGCGAGGATATGTTAAAACTTCAAACTATATTTCATAATAAATCATTACAAATAACAGACGTTATAAGTAAGAGCCTTGAAATAATTTCAGATATGACAAATTATACTTCAGTTATTTTGGGATCCTCTGCTAGTGTAAATAGACTTGAAAGAGTTGAGGTTTTACCAATAGAGCAAAATAAAATAGTTGCGATTGTTATAACTGATAAAGGTCATGTTGAGCATAAGAATATATCTATTGATGAAGATATATCGTTGACTGAAGTTAAAAAGGTTACTGAAATAATAAATAAAATGCTTTATGGAACATTAATTGATGAGGTTAATGAGAAGCTTGAGTACGAGATTAAACCTATAATTGGTGAGAGATTTAAACAACATGAAGAAATATATAATGTATTTTATAATGTGTTTAATGATTTTGCTAATAAGAATAATATGCAGTTTGTTGGTAAAAGTAAATTCTTAAATCAGCCTGAATTTGATTCGGTTGAAAAAATCAAAAAGATCATGGATAAATTTGAAGATAAAGATATAGTTGAATCGATTAAGGAAGACTCAAATGGTATCAATATTTATATTGGGCATGAGAATAATATTGATGAGGATGTAACTGTTATTAAAACAAAATATAATATTAATGGTGAAGAAGGTACAATAGCACTTATAGGTCCTAAAAGAATGGAATATGATCGAGCTGTTTCACTACTTGATTATATAGTTTCTAATATAAATGAGAATTAATGTTTTAAGGAGGAAGATGATGGAAAATACTAAAGTAGATACCGAAGAAATAATAAATGATGAAGAAGTAAAACATGATAAAAAGAAAAAAGATAAAAATCATGAAAAAATAAAAGAACTAGAATCTTTGGTAACTGAAAAAAATACATTAATAGATGAATTAAAAGAAAATGTTTTAAAAGAAAAAGCTGAACTTATCAATTTTAAAAAAAGGAAAGAAGATGAGACAGCAAAGATTTTAAAATATTGTAATGAAGATATGATAAAGGAAATTCTTCCTATACTAGATAATTTTGAACGTGCGATTGATATGGTTGATAAAGATGCTAGTGAGGAACTTAATAAATATATTGAAGGAATTAAAATGATATACTGTCATTTAAATTCAGTACTTGAAAAGTATGGAGTTGTTGCTATTGATGGAAGCAATAAACCATTTGATCCAGTATATCATCAAGGTTTAATTCTTGAACATAAAGATGGTGTCGAACCTGGAATGGTACTTGATGTACTACAGAAGGGATATTTATTAAAAGATAGAGTAATTAGACCAGCAATGGTTAAAGTTAGCGAATAAGAAAGGAAATGATAATTTATGAGTAAAATAATTGGTATAGATTTGGGTACAACTAATAGTTGTGTAAGTATATATGAAGGTGGAGAAGCAAAAGTTATTGCTAATGCAGAAGGCGATAGAACTACTCCATCCGTAGTAGCGTTTAATAAAAATGGTGAAAAAACAGTAGGTAGTGCTGCAAAACGTGGAGCATTGACTAACCCACATACAGTAAGTTCTATTAAAAGACACATGGGAACTGACTATAAAGTAGATATAGATGGTAAGAAATATTCAGCACAAGAAATAAGTGCTATGATACTTCAAAAATTAAAAGCAGATGCAGAAGCTTATTTGGGCGAACCAGTAACAAGAGCAGTTATAACTGTTCCAGCTTACTTTAATGATTCACAACGTCAAGCAACTAAAGATGCAGGTAAAATTGCAGGACTTGAAGTTGAAAGAATTATAAATGAACCAACAGCAGCAGCTTTGGCTTATGGTCTTGATAAACAAGATAAAACAGAACAAATCCTAGTATATGACTTAGGTGGTGGTACATTCGATGTTTCAATTCTTGAAATAGGTGATGGTGTATTTGAAGTTAAGGCTACTAGTGGTAATAACCATTTAGGTGGAGATGACTTCGATCAAAGAATTATCGATTGGTTAGTTAGTGAATTTAAGAAAGAATATGATCTTGATTTAACTTCTGATAAAATGGCTATGCAACGTTTAAAAGATGCAGCAGAAAAAGCTAAGAAAGATTTAAGTGGTATGACTACAACACAAATTTCATTACCATTCTTAGCTCAAAAAGATGGTTCTCCAATAAGCTTTGAAATTTCATTGACAAGAAGCAAATTTGAAGAATTAATTGATGATTTATTAACAAGTACTCTTGAACCTGTTAGAAAAGCGTTAAAAGATGCCAAATTAACTGCTAAAGATATTGATAAGATATTATTAGTTGGAGGTTCTACTCGTATTCCTAAGGTTGTTGATTTGATTAAGAAAGAATTAGGAAAAGAACCAAGTAAAGGTGTAAACCCTGATGAGGTTGTTGCTATGGGTGCAGCTATACAAGGTGGAGTTCTTACTGGCGATGTTAATGATATAGTGTTACTTGATGTTACACCACTTTCATTAGGTATTGAAACAATGGGTAATGTAATGACTGTATTAATTGAACGTAATACAACAATTCCAACAAGCAAATCTCAAGTATTCTCAACTGCTGCTGATAATCAACCAGCTGTTGATATACATGTTCTTCAAGGCGAAAGAACAATGGCTAGTGACAATAAAACTTTAGGAAGATTCCAATTAACAAATATTCCACCAGCACCTCGTGGAGTACCTCAAATTGAAGTTACATTTGATATAGATGCTAATGGTATTGTTAATGTTAAAGCTAAAGATTTGGGAACTGGAAAAGAACAAGCAATTACAATAACTTCAAATACTAATTTATCAGATGAAGAAATTGATAAAATGGTAAAGGAAGCAGAAGCTAATCGTGAAGCTGATAAGAAACGTAAGGAAGAAGCAGATTTAAGAAATGATGCAGATCAAACTATATTTGCTACTGAAAAAGCTTTAAAAGACTTAGATGGAAAAGTAGATGCTAAAGATAAAGAAGAAGCAGAAAGTTTAATTAAAGACTTACGTGAAGCTTTAACTAAAGATAACTTAGATGATATTAAATCTAAGAAAGAAAAATTGAATGAAAAGGCAATGGCACTTGCTACAAAGGTATACGAAGAAGCAGCAAAACAACAACAACAATCTAATTCTAGTGAATCAACTGATAAAAAAGATGATTCAGTAAAAGATGCAGAATACGAAGAAAAATAATAAAATAAATATAGAGTTCTAGCAATAGAACTCTAATTATGATAAAGGAGAAAATATGGCGAGGAAGAGAAATGAGATTGAAGAAGTTTTTAAGTGGGATTTAACACCTATATTTAAGTGCAGTGAAGATTGGAAGAGGGAATATTCAAATATTTCTTCTGAAATAAATGATATTACGAAGTATAGAAGTACATTTTTAAATAGCAGTAATGATTTACTAGAATTTTTAAAGCAAAATGAAAATTTTGAAAGAAGATTATATAAATTATATTATTATGCAAATTTAAGTTATGATTCTGATACATTAAATGTGGAATATCAAGAAATGCACGAACAGATAGAAAATCTAATTAATAAATATTCTTCACTTGTTTCTTTTTTTGAACCTACATTGTTGAACAAAGATTATGATTTTATATTGGGTTTTTGTTCGGAGAATAAAGAATTATCAAAATATAAATTTGAATTTGAAAAAATTTTTAGATATAAAACTCATGTTTTAACTGAAGAATTAGAGGCTGCACTTGCAAAACTTTCTAAACCTCTAACTGCTTCATCTGATATTTATTCTATTCTTACTGATTCTGATATGAGTTTTGGTGATATTAAGGATAAAAATGGTAATATTTTAGAATTAACTGAAAGTAATTATGCTATATATAGAATAAGTCCTGATAGGGTTTTAAGAAAAAATGCTTTCGATATGTTACATAGTACATATTCTAATTATAAAAATACTATATCCGCAACTTTTAGAGGAAATGTTGATTATTTAAGAGAATTGGCAAATTTGAAAAATTTTAATAGTAGTATAGAAGCAGCCTTGTATGATGATAATGTTGATTTAGATATTTATAATAACTTAGTATCTACTGTTAATAGTCATTTAGATAGTTTGTATAAATATTATTCTTTGAAGAAAAGAGCTCTTAAGTTAGATGAACTTCATTTGTATGATATATATGTTCCTATAATAAAGGAGAGTAATAAAACATATGAATTTAGTGAAGCACGTAAATTGGTTACAAATGCCTTAAGCATTCTTGGGGAGGATTATATAGAGATTATTAATAAAGCATTCGATGAAAGATGGATTGATATCTACAATAACGAAGGAAAAAGAGGCGGTGCTTATTCTAGTGGTTTCTATGATACAAATCCTTATGTTTTACTAAATTATGAGGGTACATTAAACGATGTATCTACACTGGCGCATGAGTTAGGACATTCTATGCATACGTATCTTTCATGCAAAAATAATGATTATATTTATTCGAGTTACAAGATATTTGTTGCAGAAGTAGCTTCTACTGTTAATGAGTTGTTGCTTAGTAAATATTTACTTAAAACAAGTAAGGATAAAACTGAAAAACTTAGTATTTTAAATAATTTATTAGAATTATTTAAAGGAACTATATATAGACAAACAATGTTTGCTGAGTTTGAGCAAGAAATGCATGATATGAGTGCTAATGGAGTGGTTCTTACAAGCGACTTTATATCATCAAAATATTATGATGTTGTTAAAAAGTATTTTGGCGATGGAGTGGTTTGTGATGAATTAATTAAGTATGAATGGGAAAAAATTCCACATTTTTATTACAATTTTTATGTATATAAATATGCAACTGGTTTGTCAGCAGCATGTTATATAGTAAATAACATATTTAAAAATGGTGAAACAGCAATAGCAGATTATAAGAAATTCTTAAGTTCTGGTGGAAGTGAATATCCGGTTGAAGAACTAAAGTTTGCTGGTGTTGATATCAATAGTAAAGAAGTTATAGAAAGTGCTATTTCTATGTTTGATGAAACATTAAATGAGTTTGAAACTTTGTATTTTGATTAGTTAGGTGATGATGTAAATGAATAAGAGAGATTATTATGAGGTATTAGGTGTACCAAAAACTGCTACTGATGCAGAAATTAAAAGTGCTTTTCGTAAATTAGCTAAAAAATATCATCCGGATGTTTCTAAAGAGAAAAATGCTGCTGAAAAATTTAAAGAAGCTCAGGAAGCATATGCGATACTTTCAGATCCAGATAAGAGAGCTAAATATGATAAATATGGACATCAAGCATTTGAAGGTCCAAGTGGAGCTGGCGGAGGATCATATTCTTATGATTTTGGAGATTTTGATTTTTCTGATATTTTCGATAATATATTTGGCGGTGGATTTGGATTTGGTTCTGGTGGGAGGTCTTCATCAGGTAGATCTAAAGGTAGAGATACCGTAATAAGTATGCATCTTACATTTAAGGAAGCAGTGTTTGGATGCAAAAAAGATTTGCAACTTAATGTAAGTGAAGAATGCTCTAAATGTAATGGTAAAGGTGGATTTAATGAAAAAACTTGTTCTAGATGTAATGGTAAAGGCGTTGTAGTTGAAGAACAAAGATCTTTATTTGGAACATTTATGTCAAAAAGTTCATGTCCAGATTGTCATGGAACAGGTCATACTTATAGCGAAACGTGTAGCGAATGTCGTGGTACAGGCAAAGTTAAAAATAATAAAACCATTACTGTTACAATTCCGGAAGGTGTTGCAACTGGCAATCAATTAAGACTCGCTGGTAAAGGTGAAGCAGGTACTAATGGTGGAGCACCTGGTGATTTATATATCGAATTTATAGTAGATAAACATCCTGTATTTCAAAGAGAAAATAATGATATAATCGTTGAGGTTCCACTTACAATAAAGGAAGCAGTATTAGGATGCAAGAAGGAAGTTCCAACTATATATGGCAATATAATCCTTTCAATACCTGCTGGAAGCTCTACTGGTGATAAACAGAGAATCAGGGATAAAGGAATTAAAGATGTTAACTCTAGAAGAACTGGAGATATGTATGTAGTATTAAAAGTAATTATTCCTGATAAACTTACTAGGGAACAGAAAAAAATATTTGAGAGTTTAGATGATAGAGAATTATCTAATAATAAAGTTGTAAAAAGTTTTGATGATTTTGTCAAAGAAAATAAATAGATTGTTTGGATTGAACAATCTTTTTTAATATCATAAATCCCAAAAATTAAAAATAGTGTTGTATTATATATTGTAGGAGGAGTGATTATGATGTTTTGGATTAAATTGGTGCTTGGAGTGATAGCTTTTTGTATTGAGTATAATATTGTAAAAGAAGAAAAATTTAAGGCTATTGTTGCATATAACATTATTTTTAGTATTATACTTATTAGTTTTGATATTTATAATAGGTTAAGTATACCAGTAATATTAATATATTTGATTATTATTGTTGCTAAGTCGTTTATTAATTCATTTATACAGATTTGGGTATGTAGATTAACAAGTGGTTTTTTGGGCTATTTGTTAGTAATCTATGTAATAAATTCAGTATTAGAGGTATTGATAAATATTTTTACAAATTGGATATTTTTAAAATTTTTGTTGTAATTAAAGCAATGTTAAAAGTGTAACCTATAAACTAGAATTATAAAAAAATTAGTTCTATTTTATAGGTTTTTATTGCCCTTTTAAAAAAATGCTGGTATTAATACTTATTCTAATAAAAAAGATGATCTCGGTAAAATATTGAAATCATCTATTTGAAGTTATTGTTTAAAAACTTACATTTTTTATTTAGCTGATATATTTTCTTTTTCTATATTGTTTTTTTACTAAAATTTAATTTGATAGTTTTTCCCTCAGTTTTATATTTCTTTAAAATTAATTCAGATTTTAGTTTGGAAGCTTTTTCTTTATTGAATAGTTTTAAATCTTCTTCATTAATAAGATTTGTTCTTGCTTTTTTTGTTGTACTGTTTTTAGCACTAATTCCTAACTCTAATAATTCTAATGAGAAATTAATTGATTCTTCTGTTAATTTATTTTGCGTATTTAGTGCATCGATTAAATCGAGTATTTCGTTAGAACATACAAGGGCACGATATAAATTTGCATCGAATAGTTGTAGAGTACCTATTTCTAGCGTTTTAGAATATCTGTCGGTTTTAAGGTCTTTTTTTAAACTTGATAATATTTCTCTTTTTATAGTAGCTGAATATTTGAAACTAAAGTATTCACCTAAAATGCAATTTATTTTTTCTAATAATTGATGGGCACTTATTAAATCATAATTCATAATTCTATCATATGGTATTTCTAAGTCATAGGCTTCTTTTTTACAAATGTATTTAGCTAAATTCAAATCATTTTTCCAACCTTTAAATGGAAATGATTCTAATATTAATTTTTTACTCTTATACTTTTTTGAAAAATTTTGTGCTTTTTGATCAAAATATTTATGGAAGTCAATTGATTCTTTTACTATTTTTTTGATAGCTAATAATGTTTTCAAACTTATTAATCTATGAAAACTATCATTGTTAAAACTTTGATTTACAAATCTTACGAACTCACTATTCATGAATAAAAATGCGTTTGATTCTTTATAAGCATTATTAGATGTTATTACTTTATTTGGCATAATTGAAAATTTATATACTATAAAACTTTCTGGGTTGGTTAAATCTGGTTTATATTTTAATTCGTTTTTCATACTACTTCTTCCCCTTGAAATATTAGTATATCATAAAATTTTTCATTTGAACAAAAAAAATAAATTTAAGAACATTTGTTCACAAAGCGTTTTTTTCATGTTATACTTGTAGTGGTGATAATATGTACGAGTATATTTTTGGAGTAATTAAAGATGTTGAAAGCGATTATATTGTGTTAGATAATAATGGAATAGGATATATGATATATACGTCAAATCCTTATTCATTTAAAATAGGTGAAGAAGTAAAAATGTATATATATCAACAAATAAGGGAAGATGAAAATAGTTTGTACGGTTTTAAAACTAAGGAAGATAAACTGTTATTTTTAAAACTTATTAATGTTAAAGGACTAGGATGTAAAATGGCTATGCCAATGTTAGCAACTGGAAATAGGCAAGATATAGTTTCTGCAATAGAAGAAGAAAATGTTAACTATTTAAAAAAGTTTCCCAAAATTGGCGATAAAGTTGCAAGACAAATTATACTAGATTTGAAGGGAAAATTGACTTCTAATTCAGATAATAACATTGTTCTTAATGAGGAACTTGTAGATGCGTTAAAAGCACTTGGGTACAAAACAGCTGATATTAAAAAAGTAGTACCTAATGTTAAGTCAGAAAAATTGGAAAATCAAATTAAAGAAGCATTAAAATTGATGTTGAGGTGATAAAGTTGAATAGAATACTAACTGGTGATGAATTAGAAACTGATAATTCGGAAGTTATGCTTAGACCTGGTGTACTTGATGAATATATTGGACAAAGTGAAGTAAAAGAAAATTTAGCTATATTTATGCAAGCAGCTAAAATTAGAGGAGAAGCCTTAGATCATGTTTTATTATATGGCCCTCCTGGATTAGGTAAGACAACGTTAGCTTATATAATAGCTAAAGAAATGGGTAGCAATATTAAAACCGCTAGTGGTCCTTCAATAGAAAAACAAGGTGATTTGGCTGCACTATTGTCTACTTTGGAAGAAAATGATGTGTTATTTATTGATGAAATACATAGAATACCTAGATTTATTGAGGAAATTTTGTATCCGGCAATGGAAGATTTTAAATTGGATATAATTGTTGGAAATGATGCTTCTGCAAGAAATATTACAATTGATTTGCCACATTTTACTTTAGTTGGCGCTACTACTAGAGCAGGAGATTTAACGAGTCCATTAAGAGATAGATTTGGTATAGTTTCTAAATTAAATTATTATTCTATAGATGAGCTTGAACAAATTGTTAATCGTACTAGTAAAGTTTTAGATTGTGAGATTGATAGTGAAGCTGCAAGAGAACTTGCAGCTAGAAGTAGAGGAACTCCTAGAATAGCTAATAGATTATTTAAGAGAGTTAGGGATTTTGCTTTAGTAATGGGCGATGGAATTATCACTAAAGATATTGCTAATCTTGCTCTTGATAAATTAAAAGTTGATAAATTAGGACTTGATGATACAGATTATCATTTATTGAAGTCAATTATTGAAAAGTTTAATGGGGGTCCTGTTGGAATAGAGGCAATAGCTAGTTCCATAGGTGAAGAACAAACCACGATTGAGGATGTGTATGAACCATATTTGCTTCAAACGGGGTTACTTAAAAGAACTCCTCGTGGAAGAATGGTAACAAAGAAGGCATTTGAGCATTTGAATTTGCCTATTCCCAAAAAGTTTGAATAAATTGTAGACAATATTTAGGCTATAACATATAATGTAAGTGTAATTGATAACAATTACTAAAAAGGAGTGTTAAAATGGAAAAAGAATTATGTTCTTGTAAAGATGAAAAAGAATGTACTTGTACTTCATGTGAATGCGAAGAAAGAGAATGTTGTTGCGAAGATGAATGTGAATGCGATTGTGAGTCTTGCGAAGAAGAAAGATGCAATTGCGATTGTTGTTGTGAAGAAGAGTAATTAGGTATATTAAGTCACAAAATGTGACTTTTTTTATTTAAATGTGTTACAATATATGTTGTATTTAAGGAATGGTGAAAGAATGAAAACAGATGATTTTGATTATGAATTGCCAGAGCATTTAATAGCGCAAACGCCACTTGAAAAACGCGATAGTTCTAAAATGATGAGTTTGAATAAAAAAACTGGAGAAATTGATCATAAATCTTTTAATGATATTTGTGATTATTTGACTAGTAACGATGTATTGGTATTGAATGATACAAAAGTTATACCGGCTAGACTTACCGGTATAAAGCAAACAACGGGAGCAGTTATAGAAATATTGATATTAAAAGAAATGTCTGATAACGAATTTGAGTGTTTGGTAAAACCTGCTAAAAGAGTTCATATTGGTGATGTTATTTCATTTGGTGATGGTTTATTGAAGGCTGAGTGTAATTTTATTGGTGAAGAGGGAATTAGACGATTTACTTTTATATATGAAGGAATACTTTTGGAAATATTGGACAAGTTGGGTGAAATGCCTCTTCCACCATATATTCATGAAAAACTAAAGGATAAAGATAGGTATCAAACTGTGTATGCTAAAAATTTAGGATCTGCTGCAGCTCCAACGGCAGGGCTACATTTTACCCCTGATTTGCTTGAAAAAATAAAAGAAAAGGGAGTAGAAATATTGTATGTTACACTACACGTAGGGCTTGGTACTTTTAGACCGGTCAATGTTGAAGATGTTACTAAACACAAAATGCATACTGAAGAATATTTTATGTCTAGTGATGTTGCTGATAAATTAAATTTTGCTAAGAAAAATGGTAAAAGAATAATCAGTGTTGGAACTACAACAGTTAGAGTTTTGGAAACAGTATATTCAAAATATGGCTTATTTAAAGCTTGCCATGGACAAACAGATATATTTATATATCCTGGATATACGTTTAAGGCTGTTGACGCATTGATAACTAATTTTCATTTGCCTAAATCAACATTGTTGATGCTAGTTAGCGCATTTAGTAGTAAGGAAATAATTATGAATGCATACAAAGAAGCTATAAAGTATAATTATAGATTTTTCTCTTTTGGTGATAGCATGTTTATTCATTAAAAGTGGTAAAAAATGTTGTGCATTGATGAAAAAAAGTATATAATGTGGTTTAAGGAGTGGGTGATGATTGATGTCAGGATTTAATAGAATAACAAGAGAAAGATATTTAGAAATAAAGGAACAAGCTAAAGAATTAGCTATTACTAATACTGAAAAAGAAGAAAAAAGTCAATTAGTTGATGAAAAAAAGAAAGAATTTACATCGGAGGATGAAAGAATAGTATTTATTGGCAATCTTTATTTTCCAGATGATGATGAATTCTTAAAAGATTATAATATGTATAATAGAAATATTAAGCTAATGGCTGAAAATTATGATATAGATACATATATAGTTAGATGCAAAGTATTAGAAATGGCAATGTTTAAAGAAACTAAGAGCATAGTAAATGAAGTTATTCAAGAAAGTGAAAGTATTAAGGAAGAAGTGGATGAATCTCCAGTTGAAGAAACAAAAGAAGAAGTTGCTTCTGACTTTGATGATGTAACTGATTCATTCTTGGAAGAGTCATCTGTAAAGGTTAGCGAAATAAGCGAAAGAAATGTTGAAATTGAAACATTACAAAAATCTTTAATTGAATCTATTAGAGTTGCTAAAGTAAGTGTAAGTAGAAAAAATCAAGAAAATATACAAGAGAGAGTTCAATTAGAAAAAGAAAGAGAAGAGTTTGAGGCTTATAAAAGAGAAGAAATGGAAAATTTATCTAATGAAAGAATCCATTTAGATGAAGAAGAAGAAAGATTATTAGCTTTAAGGGATAAAATAATGGATACAATTAAAACATTTGAGCAAGCAAAAGCTAATTTAGCTAATATTTTTAACGCTGACAATAATGAATAACTGCATATGCAGTTTTTTCTTTAGAAAGGAACTAATATGAAAATAAAATATGATTTAGTAAAGAAAGATGAAAGAAGTAAAGCTAGACTTGGAATATTACATACAAACTATGGTTCGTTTGATACACCAATGTTTATGCCTGTTGGAACTCAAGCTACAGTTAAAACATTGTCTCCTGAAGAACTTAAAGATATGAATAGTGCAGTTATTCTTTCAAATACATATCATTTATGGCTTAGACCTGGTGAAGACATTGTTAATAAAGCTGGCGGATTACATAAATTTATGAATTATGATGGACCAATTTTAACAGATAGTGGTGGCTTTCAAGTGTTTTCTCTTGCTAAACCAAAAGATATAAAAGAAGAAGGAGTTACATTTAAAAGTCATATAGATGGCAAAAAGTTATTTTTAACTCCAGAACTTTCTATACAAATACAAAATAAATTGGATAGTGATATAGCTATGAGTTTTGATGAGTGTATTCCTTATCCTTCTACTTATGAATATGCTAAGAATTCGGTTGAAAGGACTTTAAGATGGGCTAAAAGAGGAAAAGATGTTCATAGTAATCCTAATCAGTCTTTGTTTGGAATAGTTCAGGGATCATCTCATAAAGAATTGAGAAAATACAGCGCAATTGAAACTGTTAAGATGAATTTTGATGGATATTCGATAGGTGGAGTTAGCGTTGGTGAAGGTAAGAAGGAAATGTACGAACAAATAGATTATTGTATAGATTATTTACCTACTGATAAACCTAGATATTTAATGGGAGTTGGGGAACCAGAAGATATTTTGGAAGGCGTTGAGCGAGGCGTTGATATGTTTGATTGTGTTCTTCCAACTAGAATAGCAAGGCATGGTAATGCATTTACTCATCATGGTAAAACAAATATTAGAAATTCTAAATATAAAGAGGATTTTACTCCTATAGAAGAGTCATGTGATTGTTATGCATGTAAACATTATACAAAAGCTTATATAAGACATTTGATAGTTGCAAATGAAACGTTTGGTGCAAGACTTTTATCAATACATAATATTAGGTTTTTAATTAGACTTACTGAAGAAATTAGAGAGTCTATTAAAAATGATTGTTTTTTGGAGTATAAAGAAAAATTTTTAAATGATTACTTTAATAGAAATTGAATAACTAATTATTCAATTTTTTAATTTTTACAAAGTTGTAATAATACTGTATTTTTTTCATATATTTTATTAGAAATTTAGAAAAGAGGGTACATATGAATAAGCAAAGTTTATGGTTTATTACGTTGTTTAGTCTTATATTGGTTCTTAGTGTATATTATATAACTATGCCTAGTGAAATTTTAGTAAGCAATAACGGAAATTATACAAATAATAAAGATTTAGCAGTTCAAACTACAATTGAGGAAAGTGATATATTGGTGGCTCTTAGAGTTGCTAAAGAAGAAGAAGTTTTGTCACAAAGGGAAGATTTACAGGCGGTTTTAACTAGTTTGGATGCCACTGTTGATGAAAAAAATAATGCGTATGAACAACTAAAGGCTCTTACGTTAAATCAGGGAACAGAAGAAAAATTAGAATCTAAAATAACTGAAAAATTTGGTAAAAATTGCTATGTTAAAATAGATAATAATCAAATAAGAGTTGTTGTTGCTGGTGAGGAACATTCTGCAGAACTTGCCAATAATATAATGAGAAGTATCCAGGAAGAGTTTACTGATAAAATGTATATTTCAGTTAAATTTCAAAGCTAGAAAAAGGTTATAAATTTGAAATACAATTTATGCCTTTTTTTATGCAATAAACTAGTAAATGTATGGGAATAATAAGTGTAAAGTAGAAATTTATAATTGTTGAAAAAAGAATATTATAAACCACCTAAAAAATATAAAATATCCTATAATTATTAATATAGGAGGAGTAAATGAAAAAGAATAAGGGATTTACATTAATAGAACTATTAACTGTAATAGCAATATTAGCAGTAATATTGTTAATCGCAGCACCAACAATATTAGGAGTATTAGATAAAGCAAAAAGAAGTACATTTAAAAATCAGGTATTAATGTATGTAGAAGGATTAAAAAACCAAGTGGCGTTAAGTGAAATAGGAGAAGATGAAGGAATTACTTGGAGTAATAATGAAGCAACAGTAGATTTTTCTAGTATAAATATGGATTCAGCTAATAATTATACAGGTAAGATAAAAGTAACAAGAGATAATGGCAAATATACATATACAGTAATAGAAGCTCATGGAGATGGATGGAAGTTAAAGACATCAAAAGAAGCAGCATCAATAACAGATAGTGATATAGTAAAAGATGA
>CAKPCJ010000019.1 GCA_934141575.1 uncultured Bacilli bacterium | reverse complement strand
GTTCTTATAATAATTAATTTATTGGTAAGGGTGATAAAATGAAAAAAATAGTTAATTATTTAATTCTGTTTCATGTTTTTTTGTTAGTATTTATTCCTTTTACTAAGGCAGAATCTGTTGATGTATCAGAAAAGATATATGATTATGCTAATATTATAGATGAATCTTCAGAAAATGAAATATATAATAGCATTATCGAGTATATTAATAAGTATGATATGGATATGGTAGTAGTAACTATAGATAGTAATCCTAAGTATTCTGCTAGGTCTTTTGCTGATGATTTTTTTGATTATAATGGTTTTGGTAAAAATTCTAGTAGAGATGGCATTTTGCTCTTGATAGATATGGATACTAGGGAATTTTATATATCAACTTCAGGTAAAGGAATTTTATATTATGATGATGATAGAATAGACAAAATGTTGGATAATATTTATCCAGCGGCAACCAGTGGTGATTATTCATTATCGGTTAAAACTTTCGTAAATGATGCTGCAAATTATGCTTCTCGTGGTGTACCCTTTAGTAATAGAAATTATGTAATAGATAAGAATGGAAATTATGTATATAGGGAACCTATTCACTGGTTTATAATAATAATTGTTTCTGGAATTATTACAGCTATTACAATATGGATTATGTCTTCTAAGCATAAAGTTGTACGATTGTCTTCAACAGCGGGAGAATATTTGGATAAAAATTCTGTTAATATTACGAATAGGCAAGATATATTTTTAGATACACATACTTCATCTGTTTATATAGCCCCTTCAAGTAGTAGTAGCGGAGGACGTTCTGGTGGTTCATCAACTCATCATAGCAGTAGTGGCAGAAGTCATGGTGGTGGAGGTAGACATTTCTAAGATGGTCAATAAAAACTATGACATATTTAACAATAATAATTTAACTTCTATTCTTAACTGTGATGGGTTTGGAGAATGGTATGAAATAGTTTCTCCAATATTAAGCACTGAAGAATTTCAAAAGCGAAAGCTTATGAAACATCATGATGAAAGTGTTTGGGATCATTGCGTGATGGTCTCTTATTATGCATTCAAATATAGCAAAAGATTTAAGGTAAATTCAAGAAATTGTGCAATTGCTGGTTTAATGCATGACTTTTATCCTCATGCATGGCAATATTCTAAATCATTAGAAAAGCTTGATAAAAGTTATTCATATTATTTTTTGCCAGGTTCAAAGAAACCAACTTTTTTTCATCAGCATGGTTTTATACATGCTAGGGAAGCAAAGGAAAATTTTAAAAAGTATTACAATAAACTTTCAAATAAACGAATAGATAATGCTATTCTTAGACATATGTTTCCACTTAATATAATTCCTCCAAGGTATAAGGAGGGTTGGATAGTTACTTTGGCTGATAAAGTTGTCTCTTTTAAAAATTTACCAAGTATAAAAGAGTGGCCAAAATATTTAGGTATAAGAAAATCTAAGAAATTTTAAATAATTGTATTGACTTTTTAAAAATCTATATGATATAATCAATATGCTTGATTGAACAAAGCATATTGGGGAATTAGCTCAGTTGGCTAGAGCGCCTCGCTTGCACCGAGGAGGTCAAGGGTTCGAGTCCCTCATTCTCCACCAATAAGTTTTATACACACATACTTATGTCGTATGTGTTTTTTTGTAACCAATTTAAATAAAGCTATGCAAATATTTAATTCTATATCATTCTAAATTTCGACATATTTGTGCCATACTTCTAAGATATACTTTAATCATGAAGAAGGTGATATATGAGAAGTACAAAAGAATAGAATATAATAAAAATAATAAATGAAATAACTTTATTTCACTCCAAAATAAATATAACTCCTATAAAACTCTTTAAGAGCCTATAAAAAGGCTCTTTTTTTGTTGCTTAAAATAATGTTCATTTCTTTTAAAATTTGATATAATTCTATGGTAGAGGTACGGGTGATTATATGCAATATATAGTTAAAAATAAATATATATTTTTGGTTGCTGTATTATATATTTTCTTTTTTGTACAAATGCAATTAGTTTATTTTTATGGCGATGATTTTCAAGTTTTATATCCTATTCACGGAAGTAAAAATTTTTTTGATATATTAAATTTTTGCATAAATAAAATGTCCTGGTTCTGGAATAATTGGTCTGGTAGAGTTTTTGGACATTTTACAGTTTCATTTGGATTATCTTTTTGGGGAATACAATTTTATAGAATTGTTAATCCAGTAATGGTTTTCATAGTGCTTTTTCTAAGTTTAAAAATATTTGATTTATTTAGAAAAATAGATATTCCAAAATATTTGTTTTTCTTCTCTTTTATAATTATTGGATTAAATATAAATATATCTAGGGAAAGTTTGTATTGGTCATATGGTGGAATATTGTATATATGGGGATTTACTTTAACTTTATTTGTAATCTATATTGTTTGCAAGTACTATCTTAAAGACAAAGAAATTCCTTTAATTTTGCAAGTAACTATATTTGTATCATGTATTTTGCAAACCTTTATATTAGAGCAATTAGCTTTTATAACTATTTCTTTTTTAGTATTAATGATTTATTTTTCCTTTAAAAATAATAAAAATTGTAAGTATTTGATTGTTTTATTACTTGTTACATTATCTTTTTTTCTGATATCTACATTTTCACCTGGAAATGCTAATAGAACACTTCCGTTGAAATTGGAATTAACTGGCATTTCTGTGCCACAAATTATGCTTTGCAAGCTCCATGGTTTCTTTACAGTGTTATTTAATCCTGATTTTTATGGGATTTATGTTGGCTTAATATTGATTTTGTTATGTAGAAATTATTTGAAAACAAGCAAAAATAGTTTTTTATCTAAACTTCCTGTTATATTTGCATATTCGTATTTTATTATTCTCTTTTTGTATAAAATCTTTAATTTTAATATATTATTGTTTTATGGCACTGATAACTTTGATATTTTTGAACTTAAAGATACAAATTTAATTATACTTATTTTGATTAATGTGTATTATTTATTACTTGTTATTAGTTCATTCGTAATGCTTTTTATGACAGTTTTTAGACAAAATAAATTTTTGTTTTATTCAGTTGTTATAACTTTTGTTAGTTCATTAATACCTATAATATGTATTAGGTATATTGGAATAAGATATTGTTTGTACTTTTTAATTTCACTTATTTTACTTGGAATATATTTTACTATGAATTTTAAATCTGGTGAATATAAATTAATTGATTTGATTTTTGTTATTATTTCTGTTGCACCTAAAAATATACTTGTTATTGCTATGTTATTTCTTATGTTTTTATATTTTATTAATAGAAAATCAAGTCTATATTTCATTAAAGGATTTATATTGATATTGATATTATTTAATTTGATAAATATTTATTATGGTTATAGATACAATAGTAAGATTTATGTTTATAATGATATTGAAATGGCACAACGTTATAAAATTAATGATGTTATTATGATTAAAGAAATTCCGTACAAATATAGTAAGTATTCATGGCATTCTAAATCTCTAGATTTTGTTAATAAACATATTTATTATGGATATTTAGACCAATTTTACGATGAATATTATGATATTGATATTTCTAATATTGTTATTATGATAAATGAAGAAGATATAAATCATTAGTCAAGTATTTAATAAAATTTCTTACTTTGATTGTATATATTTTTTTTATGTAATATAATTATGTTATATGTATTAGGAGGTATGTTCGTGTTTAAAATATTAGAAACTTTTTTTTATGTTATATCGAATGTTTTTTTGATATTTACATTTTTGAGATTTAAGAAAAGCAGTAATAAAATCAATTTTGTTCATTGGCTGTTTATAACATTTATTTTGCTATTTTGCTATAATTCTTTTGTAGCATTGATACTAAGTACTTTATATATACCTGTATATTTAGTTTTTGTATCAGTAATCAATTTAGTTATTGGTGGCTTGTTGTTGTTTTTCTCTAAGGGTAAACAGGAATATTTTGTTACAAAAAAAGATATAGTTGCTACTGTAATACTTGCTTTTGTATCAATAATGGTTATGATAGCTAGATTTGGGATTCCATTTAATATTGCCTATGAGACTTGTGATCCTGGAATACATTTTTGGACTTCAAAGGACTTTTATGAGCAATCGTATTTACTAAATAAGGTTACTGATAAAACAGTTGTTAATTTTGAAACAAGGCAGACAGCGTCTTATACTAATATGGGTCTTATTTTTAAGATGGTATCACCATTTGTAGATGAATTTCAATTTTATATATTTTATATAATTTTTGATATTTGGATGCTTTTTCTAGCAGGAATGATATTTTATATATTGGTTAGTAATACTAAAACTAGGGGTAAATATGTTATTAGTTTGTTGCTTTCAATATTTTATTTTTTGGGATATCCTTTGAATAATATGATATTTGGGTTCTTTTATTCAGGACATGCGATTACTATAATATGTGCAATTTTTATATTGTTTAAGTATTTATATAGTGAAAGTTTTAATAAATATTGTGCTTTAATATTGTTATCGTTAAGTTGTTTTGGCTTATTTTTTACGTATTATTTCTTTGCACCGGTTGTATTTCTTTCTATGTTTGCATATATGATTTACAATAAAGTTAAATCAAAGAGCAAAATTATTTCTAAGAAATTTATTATTGAAAATTTAATTATATTTTTACCAGCATGTTTATTTGGCTTTTTATATTATATAGTTCCTAATCTTGGGGACTCTAATACTTCTATTTCAACACAAATAAATCTTAATGGGTATTTTTATAATAATATTTATTCTAATTTTACTTTGTTAATACCTATAATAATTTTTAGTTTTATTGGAATATTTAAATCTAGAAATATCAAATTAGAACATTTTATGTTTACATTTTTGTTGATATTTATGTTTTGTATAATATTTTTAATGTTTCAAGAAAAAGCTATGGGTTATTATTTATCTAAAAACTATTATTTATTGTGGCTAGTGGTATTTATAATAGTAGGGAATTGTATTTTGGAAAATTATGATTTTAATAAAACTTTAATTAAGGTATATGGAATTTTTTCTATTGCTATGGCTATGCTTACGTTTTTTGCTGTTGAAGATAGAATGATAGCACTTGAAGAATGGGATGAAAATCTTACGACTCCGTCACGTGTGTTTGATGTTTATAGATGGAATTATGAAATGATTGTGTATGAAAAACCTGAGTTTACAGTTAGTGAAATTAAGATGTTACATGATATATATAAACTTGGCGCTACTGACTTACAAAATAATGCAAATTATAGTTATGTTAATAGACGTGCTTGGCTTGCAGCTTGGTTTAGAAAAACACCAATAACGTCAACTACTGAAAATAAGTTATTTACATATCTTATGACGAATGATTTTTTTGAACTTATAAATAGTGATCAGGATTATTTAGATGATTTCAGTGATGCAAACTATAGTAATGTAAATATTAGTGATAAAAATTGGTTCCTTGTTATGTATACTAAAGAAGTTGTTAAAGAAATTTCAAGTGATGATGAGAAAATAGATGATTCTTGGAAAGTAATTCAGGGGAAGGAAAACTATGATTTGATTGATAGGTCTACATGTGAAAATTGTACATTTTATGATTTCAATGATGGTCTGTTGATTTATAAACCATAGAGTAGGTGATAATATGATATATGTTAATAATGTTGGTCTTTCTTTTGGAAAAAGACAATTGTTTGATCAAGTTAATATTAAATTTGAAAAAGGAAATTGTTATGGACTTATAGGTGCTAATGGAGCAGGAAAAAGTACATTTTTGAAACTTTTAAGTGGTGAAATTGAAACTACTAAAGGCGAAATAATTGTAACTAAGGGCGAAAGGATTTCTGTTCTTGAGCAAAATCATAATAAATATGATGATCACACGGCTTTAGAAACTGTAATTATGGGAAATACTGTACTTTATAAAATAATGCAAGAAAAAAATGAGATTTATAGTAAAGAGGTAATGAGTGATGAAGATGGCATGAAAGTTGCTATGCTAGAGGCTGAATTTGCAGAATTAAATGGATGGCAAGCCGAGGCAGATGCAGCCACATTATTATCTGGTCTTGGTCTTGATAATTCACTTCATGGTGTATTAATGAGTGAACTTAAGGATACAGATAAAGTTAAAGTTTTACTAGCTAAAGCACTTTTTGGTGAGCCTGATATACTTCTACTTGATGAACCGACAAATGGTCTTGACATGAACGCTAAGATATGGCTTGAAGAATTTTTAATAGATTTTGAAAATACTATTATTGTTGTATCACATGATAGACATTTTCTTAATAAAGTATGTACACATACTGTTGATATAGATTATGAAAAGATTACTCTTTATGTTGGTAATTATGATTTCTGGTATGAATCAAGTCAACTTGTAAAAAAACAAATGACTGATTCTAATAAAAAGAAAGAGCAGAAAATAAAAGAATTGCAAGAATTTATTGCAAGATTCTCGGCTAATGCTTCTAAGTCAAAACAAGCAACTTCTAGAAAAAAGGCGTTGGAAAAAATTTCACTTGAAGAAATTAAGCCATCTACTAGAAAATATCCATATATAAGTTTTGATTTTGAAAAGTTTTTAGGTAAAGAAGCAATAAGTGTGTTAAGTGTTTCTAAAACTATAGATGGTAAGGAAGTATTGAAAAATGTTAAATTTACTATAAATCCTGGCGATAAAATAGCTTTTGTTGGTAACAATGAAATTGCAAAGACAACTTTATTTAAGATAATAGCAGGAGAGCTTGAACCAGATAGTGGATTTGTTAAAATTGGAACGACAGTTACAAGATCTTATTTTGCTAAAAATCATGATGAGTATTTTAAATGTGATTTAAATCTAATAGATTGGTTACGCCAATATTCTACTGATAAGACAGAAACTTTTGTAAGAGGCTTCTTGGGAAGAATGTTATTTTCTGGTGAAGAAGTATTTAAGAAAGTAAATGTGTTATCTGGTGGTGAGAAGGTTAGATGTATGCTTTCTAAGATTATGCTTGAAAAGAGTAATGTACTTATATTAGATGAGCCAACTAATCATTTGGATATGGAATCGATTACTTCATTAGATACAGGGATGCAAAATTTTAAGGGAGTAATCTTATTTTCTACTCATGACCATCAAATGTGTCAGAATGTTGCTAATAGAATAATTGAAATAAAAGATGATGGTAAAATAATAGATAAATGGATGACATATGATGAGTATTTGGAATTGAAACAAAGGGAAGAAAAATAAAATGATTAAAATAAATGTTAAGAATAATTTTAATTTACATGATACTGTTACTTGTGGTCAAATATTTAGGTTTGTTGAAGAGAGCGACAATAGTTATACTATTATCATAAAAGACCGTGTAATTAATGTAAAACAAGATGGTACATATTTATATGTCAAATCAAATAATTATGATAATCTAGAGTCTATTGTATTAGAGTATTTTGATTTAAATCGTGATTATGACAAAATAAATGAATATTTAATTTCCCATAATTCTGATATTTCAGATGTAGTAAATAAGTGTTCTGGTTTAAAAATGATAAAACAAGATTCGTTTGAAACTTTAATAGCTTATATTATTTCTGCAAATAATAGAGTGTTTATGATTGCTAATTGTCTTAACAATATAGCACGTGAATATGGCAAAAAAGTTATTTTTGAAGATAAAGAATATTATTTGTTTCCAAGTTGTCAGGAATTGTCTAACTGTACTAAAGAGAAATTAAGAGAATTAAAAACAGGTTTTAGAGATGAATATATTGTAAATGTTGTAAATTCTGTAAATAATAAAACTCTTGACCTTTTATCTTTAAATAATATGTCTACTGATGAGGCAATGAATGTTTTAATGTCATATAAGGGTATAGGAGAAAAGGTTGCTTCTTGTATACTTTTATTTGCATATTCTAAAATGGATGTTTTTCCAATAGATACTTGGGTAAAGAAGTATATGCTTGATACTTATAATATAAATTCAAAGAAAAAAATAAAGGAATTTGCAAAAGAAAATTATGGTCAATATTGTGGAATAGCAATTCAATATATGTTTCATGCTAGAAGGAATAAATAAGGAGAAAGTATGAAGAAGTTGTGGTTAATTATAGTAATATTAATTGTAATTTTATCTGAATGTTTATTATTATTTCGACCAAAGAATACTGAAAATGTTTTAACTTGTGCTAAAGAAATTAAGGGATTAGATAGGAAATCTACTAGTTTATCTTTAATAATGGTTGGTGATGCTTTAATACATAGAGGGGTTTACTATGATGCTCAAACTAATATGAAAGATGAATTAGGTTATGTTAAGTATGATTTTAGTAATATGTTTACCTATATAAAAGATATTATTAAACCGTATGATTTGAAATTTTATAATCAAGAAACTGTGATAGGTGGTAAAAATCTTGGTTTATCAAATTATCCTTTATTTAATTCTCCGGATGAAATAGGTCTTAATTTAATAGATGTTGGTTTTAATATAGTTAATTTAGCAACTAATCATACGATTGATAAGGGTAAGGAAGGTGCTACTTATTCTGCAAACTTTTGGCAAAGCAAAGAAGGAATATATGCGGTTGGAAGTTATAGATCGTTTGATGAAAGAAATAAGGCCAGAATAGAAGAAAAAAATGGTATAACTTATTCTGTTTTGGGTTATACAACATATACAAATGGTTTAAAAATATCAAGTGATTATTCATATTTAGTTAATGTATATGATCCTGAAACTGTGAAAAAAGATATAGAAGCTGTTAGGAATAAAGTTGATCTTTTGATTGTATCTATGCACTGGGGGACAGAATATACTAATACTCCAACTCAAGCTCAAAGAGATATTGCAAAATATTTATCATCTTTAGGTGTAGATATAATAATTGGTCATCATCCTCATGTAGTTGAATCTATTGAATATGTTGATAATACTTTAGTAATATATTCCTTAGGCAATTTTATATCTGCTCAAGATGGTACAAATAAAAGAACTGGTTTAATAGCGGCTCTTACTGTTAAAAAGAACACAGTTAATGGTACTTCTAAAATAAAAATAACGGATGTTAAAAGTGATTTATTGTGGACACATCAGGTTGGATACAAAGGCTTTAAGGTTATTCCTTATGCGTATTTAACCGATGATATATTGAAAGATCATGACAATTTATATAATAAATATAAAGCATATATAAATCCTAGTAATGATAGTAGAATACAAGTTGGCTTTATAACTAAGGAGTAATTATGGAATACGAAGTAAGAATATTAAGAGAAAATGATGAAGGTCTTGGAATAGCTAAAGTAGATGGTGTTACTGTTTTCGTTAAAAATGCTATTCAAGGGGAACTTGTTAAAATAAAAATAACAAAGAAAAATAAAAACTATTTTGAGGCAATAACAACTTCTATAATAGAGTCATCAATTTTTAGAGATGAACCTAAGTGTGAATATTATGACATATGTGGTGGATGCAATATAATGCATATGTGTTATGAAAAACAACTAGAGTTTAAATTAAATAGAGTTAATCATATTTTTGAAAAACTTTATAAACCAGTAAATATAGAACAAATAGAATTTTCATCACAATATTATTATAGAAATAAAATTACATTAAGAGTTAATGAAGAAAAGTTGGGTTTATATAGTGCTAGAACAAATAGTCTTTTTGATTGTGAGAAATGTATTATAAGTAGCAAAGTTTTGAATGATGTGATTTTAATATTAAGAAATTTTATATTTGAAAATAGGAAACATGGCATTTCAGAAATTATAATAAGAGAATGTGATAATGATGTTATGATTTCACTAGATAAGATTTCTGATAATATCAAAAAAATATTAATTGATTATATTAAGAAGTTTTCATTTATAAAAAGTGTATATGTTGGTAACCGTATATTATATGGCAATAAAGTATTGTGTAAAACATTAAATGAATTGTCATTTAATGTTTCTTCTAAATCATTTTTTCAAGTTAATAAGTTTGTAACCTCTAAATTATACGATTATGTATTATCAAATGTTAATGATTGTGAAAATGTATTAGATTTATATTGTGGAACTGGAACTATAACGTTATTATTATCTCAAAAATGTAAGAATGTTATAGGAATTGAAGTAGTAGAAGACGCTGTTAAAAACGCTATTGAAAATTCTAAAAATAATAATATTCATAATGTAAAGTTTTTAAATGGTAAGGTTGAAGATTTGATAGATAAAATAGAGTTAAAAAATATTGATACTATTGTTTTAGATCCACCTAGAAGCGGAAGTGATAAAAAAACACTAAATAGTATTATGAAGATTAATCCACAAAAAATAATATATGTTTCATGTAATCCTGTAACGCTTGTTAGAGATTTGAAAGTTTTAGATAATAAATATGATATAGAACATATAAAGTTATTTGATATGTTTCCAAATACATATCATGTAGAAGCTGCTTGTATAATGGTTAGAAAATAAATGAATAATTTTGAAAGTAAATTGTGTGATAGTGACAATCAATTGATAGATATAAATAACCTAACATTATTGAGCGCACGTGGTTCAGAAGTAATTGTGTATTGTGATTCAGATTATGTTTATAAAATATTTAAAAATGATTATAGGTTAAAACATAAATCTGCTGAGGAATTAGCTTATTTATCATCATTTAATACCTCAAGAATATTGATGCCCATGTCAATGTTATATAGTAATAAAATATTGGTTGGGTATAAAATGAGATATATACGTAGTAAACGTGATATTTTTAATGATACTATTAATAATTTATTAAATGAATTATTAATAATAAGAGAAGACATAGAATTACTTAGTGATCATGGTATAAGACTTATTGATATTAATAAATCTAATATTGTTTATAATGGTAGCTTATTTTTTGTAGATCCAGGTAATTATTATATAAATAATATAAATGATTTATTGAATTATTATTCAGATAAAATATTAACGGAAGATGATAAAATTAGTATAATTAAAGAGTGGAATTATGATAAAGTTAATAAGTTAATTTGTGAGTTATTATTTATGAACAATCCTAAAATTGATTTCTATTTATTAAGAAAAATAATAGAGTTTTTCAACTATGAGCGAACTAAAATTGGTGCGTTATATGATTATAATGTTTATAAAAAATATTTTGATGGTGATTCCATAATAAGCGATTCTATTCAAGTTTTTGTAAGAAAAAATATTAAAGAAAATGCAGAAGAAAGAGAAAAAATATTATCACTATTAAAAAGATGTAAATAACAATATAAAAATTAGATGAAAATGATATTTATGATGTAATATTTGTGGTTTCAAGATTTTCGTCTTTAGATAGCATTGTTTCAATTATAGAAAACAATAAGAGTAAAAATATAGTTTTTGTAGGTAACAATATGTGCTTAAAAAAATATGCAAATATAAAGAATAAAAATGTATTGGTTGCCTTTTTTATGGCTGCTGGTAAAAAATGTGATGGGTATGTAAATAAAATTGAAATTGGAAGAGTATAATTGATTGATACTACGGATGAAGTAAGGAACTTTGAAGTTGTTGTTGATAAAGATTTAAAAGTAACAATTACTGAAAAAAAGTAATCTGCTTTTTATACGTTATGGTGTGTTTATGAGTTTTTATTTTTTGATAATGGAGAATGTTATGTGATGCGATATAATGTTCTTATACTAGAATTGGTAATGGTAGCCGTAAATTAAAGAAATTATAATGATTGAGGTATGTTATATGGATATAATAAATGAAGCATTTGAGTTTTATTGCATTGATGAAAAATATAAGGAACAGTGCTATATATGTGCTCAAGATATGAATAATGATGATAAAAAGAATGCTTTTAATAAAGTATATAATATGTTATATTATGGTGATTTTTCTGAAATAGAAAAATTCTGGGATATAAATAATATTAATAATTTGTTTACAGAAAATATACATCCGTTTGTAACTAATCTAATGATTGTATTAGGATATGAAATACATAAAAATAATATGAAAAAATATAATTTTGATGCGAATCAAGTACAGGCACATAAAAAAAGAGTTAAAGAATGTTTTGAAAGTGATCTTATTAATAGGGGATATCCTTCTGTTAGAATATCTCAAATGTTATGGGCAATTTATTTTATTAGAATAAAAATTATTGAAATAGGTAGACTTCAATATGAATATTTTTCTACTATAGATAATACTGATATTGTAAAAATTCATATACCAAAGAATGATAAATTGAATATAGATTTAGTAAAAGAATCAATTTTAGATTCTAAAGAAATTCTGGAATCAATTTATAAAATTAAAAATATTAAATATGTATGTAATTCATGGTTATTAAGTAATGAAATATACGCTAATGTTTCAAAAAACAGTAACATATCAAAATTTCATGATTTATTTGATGTGGAAGATGGGGATGACTGTGTATCTGATATATTGAATTTTGTTTGGCAGATTAAAACGTGTGATAATTATGCGACGTTACAAGAAAATACTACTTTACAAAAAATTATAAAAAATAGCCTGTTAAATGGTGAAAGGTTTCATTTAGGAATGGGTACTTTAAAATTAGAAAGGATTTATCATGTTTGCAAGTAAATTAAATTATGGAGATACAATTGGCATTGTGGGAGTGTCAAGCAGTATAGCGTCAAATAATAGATTTGATGATTTTAAAAAAGCAGAACAATTTTTGAAAAGTAAAGGTTTTAAAATAAAATTTGGCAAGTATATACAAGAAGATTATTATGGCTCATGTGGAACGAAAGAGCAAAAAGCTGAGGACTTTATGAGTATGTTTGAAGATGATGAAGTAAAAGCAATAATATGTTTGCAAGGAGGCGAAACTTGTAATACATTTATTGATTTACTAGATTATGAAAAAATAAAAAAACATCCTAAAATATTAGTTGGTTATAGTGATATAACAGTTTTACTTCAAACAATTTATAAAAAAACAGGATTAGTAACTTTTAGTGGACCTGATTTTCTTGCTTTTGGATTGGATTATGCTAGTGAACAATATGATGTATTCGAAGAGGCGTTTGTTAATAGAAAATTGGATACATTTAATATGAGCAAAAAAAATGTTATTAGAGCAGGTAATGTAGAAGGAAAAATAATTGGTACAAATTTAGGCTGTATGATGTATTTGCTTGGAACAAAATATTTACCAGATATTGATGACTGTATTTTATTTATAGAAAGTTATATAACTTCTCCAAGTGAATGTCAAAGAAGATTCTCACATCTAAAGCAATATGGAATGTTTGATAAAATAAAAGGTGTAGTAATTGGATATAATTATGCTTTACAAAAAGATGGTAATAATTATCCTCAAATGGAAGATATATTACTTCAATATACAGAACAATATAATTTTCCTATAATAAAATGTAATTGTTTTGGACACAAGATAGTTAATAGTATAATTCCGATAGGGGTTAATGTTACCATAAATAATGAAAATGTAGTAATAGTTGATAAATTTTTGAATTAGTATGGGTGAGTAGTAATGAAAGTTTTAAGTTATAATATTTATGGTGTCAAAAATACAAATGATTTAATTCCAAAATGGGATATTAGGCAAAAAAATATAGAAAGAATTTTAAATGAAATTTTGAAAGACAGTGAGCTTAAAGTGTGTTGTTTTCAAGAAGTAAACGAAAATAATATGGAGTTATTATCTATAATACTAAGTAGTAATAATTTTAAAATATTAGATAAATTTTCGATGAAAACTGAATCTATTAATCAGTATAATATAATTGCAATTAGAAATGATAAAAATATAAAAATAAATAAAGTCTTTTGTTTACCTCACGGTAAGGATGATATGTATAAGAGTGTAAATGAACAAGTTATTGATTATAATATGAGTGATTATAGAACTACTGTTTTTGTTCTATTTGAATATTTTAATAAAAGATATTTAATTGGTTGTATACATACTGATTATATTTCAACTGAGGGTAAAATTAAGGGAACTGTAAAATCTTTAAACTATATGGATTCTATTGATTCTGATTATAAACTTATAATAGGTGATATGAATATGGTTTCTCATATGTCTGAGGTGTATAACATATTAAAACAAAATAATAATTATGTTACTATATCAAGAAATAAGAACTTTAAGGTTTCTGATAATTCATGGCATGGATATGGAATAATGGAACAAGTAAATGTTGATTTTGCATTTATAGAAAAGCAGTTAAAAGAAAAGTATGATTATGAAATAATAAAACAAAGTAATATGTTAGATGAAGGTTCAGATCATAGGCCTGTTGTATTAACAATATTAGATTGAGGTATTAACAATGAATTTAAAAGTAAATGAAATTATGGATATAATGAATACTATCGAGTATGGCTTTAAAGATACAAATGGTAAAAATATAATTAATGATTTAGGAATGTGGAATAATGAATTTAATAATTTTTATTATTTGCAAGAACCAGATGAATTGCTTAAAACTAAATGTGGAATTTGTTGGGATCAAGTTGAATTAGAAAGGTATTTGTTTGAACAAAACAATATTAAATTTAAAACATATTTCATTTATATCGCGGTAGGTAATTCCTTGCCATCACATACATTTTTGACTTATTTTAATGAAGGTAAGTATTATTGGTTTGAACATTCTTGGGAAAAATATAAAGGAATTCATGAATATATAAGTGAAATAGATTTATTGTTAGATATTAAAGATAAATTTAAAGAATATAACAATTATTCTAATGGTCAAAAATTGTTTATTTATAGTTATTCTAAGCCAAGTAAACATATAAATTGCAATAATCTTTATAAGTATATTGAAACGCAAGAGTTAGTATATTATGAATAAATTTTGTTAAGTTATGAATTATGTTTAAAAAAATTATCAAATTTTAGATTTTATCAATGATTAATTAAAAACTATATATGAGCCTATTGGCTCTTTTTGTTTCATTTTTTTTAAATGTATTATATAATAGTTTTAGAAGATGGTGATTATATGATAAATATTAGAACAGATTCAAGAAAAGTTAAACCTGGTGATATTTTTGTTGCACTTAGAGGAATAGTTGGCGATGGACATGATTATATACCTAAAGCTATTCAAAATGGTGCTAGTAAAATAATAGCTGAAGAAGGAATATATGATGTTCCTTATGAAATAGTCCCAGATACAAGAAAGTATTTAAACGATTATTTAAAAGAAAATTATAATCAATATTTAGAAGAAATGCATATAATTGGGTTAACTGGAACAAATGGTAAAACTACAACAGCGTATTTAATATATGATGCTTTGAATAAAATGGGTACAAGATGTTGCTACATTGGAACGGTTGGGTATTATTTAGATGGGAAAGTTTGTGATTTACCAAATACAACTCCAGAAGTTACTGAAGTATATGACATGCTGATTAATGCGTATGATAGTGGTTGTCGTTATGCTGTTATTGAGGCTTCGAGTGAGGGATTACTTCATGGAAGATTGGAAAATGTTCCGTTTGAGTATGCTGTTTTTACAAATTTGACTCAAGATCATTTGAATATTCATGGTACTATGGAAAATTATGCTAATTGTAAGAAAAAATTGTTTATGCAACTTAAACCAAATGGTAAAGCTATAATAAATTTTGATGATGAAAATAAAGATAAATTTATTATAGAGTCTAACAATAATATTACGTATGGATTTAGTGGTGGTAATTACAAGGTAATTGATTATGAAATGAGTATATTTGGAAGTAGCTTTATTATTGAAAAAGATATGGTAGAAACAAAAATTAAAACTCCTCTGATTGGAAAGTATAATATTTATAACGCTCTTGTAGCATTTGTTGTATTGAATGAATTAAATTTTCCTAATAATGAGATATGTAATGTTATGGTATCATCATCATGCCCAGCTGGCAGAATGGATATAGTTAAATATAAGAATAACAGGATTATAGTTGATTATGCACATACCCCAGATGCAATCCAAAATATTATAAATACTGTAAAAGAGGTTTGTAAGGGACATATATATACCGTATTTGGATGTACAGGAGATCGCGATAGAACAAAAAGACCAATAATGACAAAAATTGTAACTGATATGAGTGATATGGCTATAATTACTTGTGATGATCTTCATAATGAGGAACCGGATAATATAGTATCAGATATGCTTGATGGTATTACAAATACTAATTATATAGTTGAACTTGATAGGAAAAAAGCAATTATACTTGGAATTGATCTTTTAAAAAGTGATGATGTTTTACTTATTTTAGGAAAAGGTCATGAAGAAGTTATGATAATTAAAGATAAAAGGATTCCATTTAATGATAAAAAAACAGTTTTAGAATATTTGAAATCTAAAGATGCTGTTGAAACAGTTTAGGGAGGTAAGGTTAAGATGCTTTATGGTAAAAAAATAAGTAGGAAGTTACCTGAGTATACAGAAATAAAAAATACAATAAGAAAGTCATTTGATAGTGGGGCTTTGCCAATTCCTTTTTTAATGTTGATGTCAAAAAGAAAGATAGTTGATTTTTTAGCATATTATGCTGAAACTGAATTTATAGGCTTATCTTATGAACTTAAAAGCAAGGATATGAGTATTGTGATGTATGTTGCGGTTAAAGATGATACATCAAAATATGATAAAGATATCTTAGGATTTATTAAACAAAAAAATAAAAATAAGGAAATTGTTGTTAGTGTTAATAGATTAAGTGGAAGGACATATAATTTTTATTTAGATAATGATTTTATTGATACTGGTTGTTATATAGAGGATGGTTCTCAATATTTAATTCTTTCTAGTAAAGAAAATTTCAATCAAAATGAATATAAAAAATTATTAAAACAATATTCTTATGGATTATATAATCCGCAATTAAGAAATTGATATTATAGCGGAGGATTTACAAATGTTAAAAGAAGCTGAAATGAATAAAATTTATGATGCGGTTATTTATAGTACAGATTTAACTATAACTACTAAGGAGTTAAATTCATGTGGGTTATATACGCAAAAAATAACCAAATTAGTAGAAGATGGCATTTTACTAAGAGTTCAAAGGGGGCATTATTTTCCTTTACTAGTTGATGGTCTATACAAATATGGCATGAACTTAAAATCGCAAGGTGATATTGGCAAAGCTAACGATTGCTTTAAAAAATGTTATAAATTAATGGGTAGAAATATAGAATTGCTTTCTGAGTTATTTTTGATTAGCATTAAAGAAATTAAGTATGATGAAGCACTTAAATATGTAGAATCAATTATATTTAATGGTAGAGCTAATGAGTATCAACGGAGAGATGGAAAATTGAATTTATATTTACTTAGTTTAATGATGAAGTTGCCATATGATTTTAAACAAGATGCAAAATTTATGACTTTTGATGATGTTAAAATATTAGATGGTGATTCTAGATATAATGACTTGGAAAGTCAAAATCAAATTAGAGAACTTTTAATTTCAAAAAGATTTTCTGCTGCTTTTATTAAGATGAATAAATTTGGATTTAGTTCGTCATTGAATGTAGAAGATAAGATACTTTATTTATTGACTGAACAAGTTGTTAAGAGAAATAGGGCTACTATGAATTCTATAAGTAATGCTGTGTTTACGAGTGATTATGATAAGGCAATATCAATTCTTGAGAATAAGCAAGAATTCGTTTTATTAACTGATAAGGAAAGTATGACATTACAATTATGTAGAAAATTGAAACATATGATGGAATCTGGAACTATTCCAAAGAAGAAAATTTTATCAACTGATGATTTACAAGAGGCTATTGATGGAAATAATTTTGAATTAGCATTAGAAATAACTAAAAATTTTATACACAAATATAATATTCAACCAAGAAATAATATTCTTTATGTTTTAACTACTAAAATATGCGATTTTATCAATTCACAAAATAAAAGCAATGAAAAGAATACAATCATTAATAATGAGGATGTAAATTCAAAAATAAGTGAATGTTTGTTAAAAAATGATATAGATGGTGCACTTCTTCTGTTAGAAAATTATTTAAACTCTATTGGCAAGAAAAAGTATGAATTTTTGGTGGCTGATTTAATAAAAGTAAGTTTATTTGAACAAGACAAAACTTTTTCTAAACCAATTATGACTTTTCATCAAATAACTGATACTGATTTTTCATTTGATGTTAAACAATACATTGTCGAATTTTATGAGGCTATATATCATAACAAGATTGAAGAGGCTAGTACATACCTTGATATACTTTCTAAAGTTAATGAACTTGAAAATTCATGTGGATTTATAGAAAGATTAGAACAAACTTTAAATGATGCATCAAAAACTTCTTGCAACATTGAAGAAGTAAAGGAAATTGAGCCAAAAATTGATGATGAAACACAAGTCTCAGACCAAAACGAAGTTGAAGATGAGTATGAGGAAGAGGAATATTTAGAGGATGAATCTCAAAATAGTGAATATGATATTGTTATTCAAGCAGACATAAAGTTTATGAAATCTAGAGCAAAACGTGTAGAGAAAAAAGGCGTTTTGTTATTAAAACCTATGAAAAATGATAGAATAAATAGATTACGTGAGGCTGCTAAAGATATTCCTGGTATTATTGTAACTGTTGTAAATGATGACTCTAAAGAAAGAATTTTTATGAGAAAATATCTTGGAAGTTATGATGATTCAAAAATTCAAGAATTATATGAGACTGGAGATACTGCATATAAAACCAAAAATAATAAGTTATGTATAGAAAAGTATGAAGAATTGTTGCTTCATTGTGCTAAACCAAGTTATTGGGTTTATGCTAAATTGGGATTTTCTCATTTTAAACTTCATGATAAATCAATAGCAATTGATTATCTTGTAGTTGCTAATTCATTTGCTAAAAAATTTAATAAAGATGTAGATTTTAGGGATATGATTGATTATTTAAGGGGAGTAGTTCCTAGTGATGAAACAAAGAGATTTGTTAGAATGCAACAAACAGAATTTTGTGATAATCAAGATAATTATTACGGAATAGATAATATTGAAGAAATTGCTGAACTAGTGTATTCGGGTACTTTGTTTGATAAAGCATGTCAGGAAATGAATTTAGATGATAGACAGAAATTATTGGTTTCTCTAATATTTGCTAGAGAATGTTATATGAACGAGAATTATGAAATGGGAGATGACTACTTAAAGAGAGTTCAAACTGCTAGAAATAAAGATAAATTTGTGATTTCGCTAATGAATGAAGTTATGAAAAACAAGAAATTTTATAAAAATAGAGTAACTGAAGAAACAAAAAGATTGAAATTAGTTCGTGAACTATAATAAAAACAGGTAAAAATGATATGAACCCCGTTTCTTGGACAAAGGGAACGAGGTTTTTATATGAGTAAATTGAGTTATGAGAATAAAATAAATTTATATAATGATATGAATAATGATTATTTTTATAACTACAATACACTTAATCTGACTAATAAAATATTATCACCTCGTGGTATTAGTTATTGTGTGTTTGTAAAAATGGGATAATAAATTATAAATTAACTATTTAAAATTGGGTGTGTAAATGATATAATGTACTAAATTTACTGGAGGAGTATTTATGAAAAAAACTAATAATCAAGGACAATTGGTAGTAATATCTGGGCCAAGTGGAGCTGGTAAAGATACTATTGTTCAAGAAATGTTAAAAACTAATCATAAGGCTTGGGTTTCTATTTCGTGTACAAGTAGAGAACCTAGGCCTAATGAGGTAAATGGAAGAGACTATTACTTTTTGACTAGGGAACAATTTGAAGAAAAAATAAATGAAAATAATTTTTTAGAGTATGCTGAATATGCAGGTAATTATTATGGAACACCTAAGGATGTTATACAAGAAAAATTAAATCAAGGTATAGATGTCATTTTAGTAATTGAAATTCAAGGAGCACTTAAGATAAAGGAGATGTTGAAAGATACATTATTTATCTTTATTTTACCTCCAACAATGCGTGAACTAAAGAGGAGATTAAAGAACAGAAATACTGAGTCTGATGAGAAAATATTAAAACGTTTCCAAACTGCTTATAAAGAACTAAATGAGGTTACTAAGTATAACTATGTGGTAATAAATGATATTGTTGAGGAAGCAGCAGGTAAGATAAATGCTATATTAGAGGCAGAAAAATGCCGTGTTGATAGAATTGAAGAAACTTATTTAAATTCATTAGAAGAAGAAATTCATGAAATTCTATTAGAAGATAAGGTATTTATAAATGAAAAAGAATTAAATATAAAGTAGTATATATTTTTTTATTTAAATTTATATAGAGTATTATTTTATGAAAAAAGTTTCAAATTATTTTGAAACTTTTTTATGTGATAAATTAGAAAATATAAGGGAATAATAAGTGTAAAGTGAATATTGTAATTGTTGAAATATAATATTATAAACCACCTAAAAAATATAAAATATCCTATAATTATTAATATAGGAGGAGTATATGAAAAAGAATAAAGGATTTACATTAATAGAACTATTAACTGTAATAGCAATATTAGCAGTAATATTGTTAATCGCAGCACCAACAATATTAGGTGTATTAGATAAAGCAAAAAGAAGTACATTTAAGAATCAAGTATTAATGTATGTAGAAGGATTAAAAAATCAAGTAGCACTAAATGAAATAGGAGAAGAACAAAATATAACATGGACTAATAATGAAGCAACAGTAGATTTTTCTAGTATAAATATGGATTCAAGTAATAATTATACTGGTAAAATAAAGGTAACAAGAAATAATGGTAAATATACATATACAGTAATAGATGCTCATGGAGATGGATGGAAGTTAAAGACATCAAAAGAAGCAGCATCAATAACAGATAGTGATATAGTAAAAGATGA
>CAKPCJ010000018.1 GCA_934141575.1 uncultured Bacilli bacterium | reverse complement strand
TGCTTTATCTAATACTCCTAATATTGTTGGAGCTGCGATTAACAATATTACTGCTAATATTGCTATTACAGTTAATAATTCTATTAATGTAAATCCTTTATTCTTTTTCATATTTTCCTCCTATATTAATAATTATAGGATATTTTATATTTTTTAGGTGGTTTATAATATTATATTTCAACAATTATAATATTTACTTTACACTTATTATTCCCATACATTTTCCAATTTATTGCATAAAAAAAATTTCAAAATAATTTTGCATTAAAAATACCATTAAATATTTATATTACTAACATAAGTATAATTCTATTTATATAGTTTTATAAATAATATAACCTTATAAATTAAATTGTTGAGATAAAGGTAAAATTATTTTATAACTATGTTTATTTCGTGTATTGCGTTATTTATTCCTTGCGATAATATTTCAGACAGCTTTTTAATCTGAAAATCTATTTCTTTTGGTGTTACCATTAAATTATAACCAATTGGACTTAAAACTTCATATACCAATTCACGCATTTCATCATCAGATAAACTTCCTAACATGCCAAATATTTTTTGCTTTTCATCATTGCTTAACTTTTTGCTTTCTTTTCTTAAATAATTATCCATACTTTTAGGTATTAATTTATCTCCTTTTTTATCGATTCTAGTCTTTTTATACGAGAAATGTTTTTCCATGAAATCAATTGTATCTGCTACTATCGTCACTGCATCTACTACTGTTGGAATACCTATAGCTATTACAGGGATACCAACAATTTCTTTACTTATTTCTTTTCTACAATTTCCTATGCCACTTCCTGGATGTATACCTGTATCCGTCATTTGTATTGTTTTATTTACCCTATCAATTGAAAGTGACGCTAGTGAGTCTACAACTATTAAAAATTTTGGATTTACAATATTTATTAAATTAAGTATTATGTCACTAGTTTCTATTCCTGTTACTCCCATTACTCCTGGTGCTATTGCGGCAACATTTCTAAAACAGTCTTCAACTGATAACTTCATATCATATAAATGCTTAGTCACTATTATATCATCGATTACACTTGGTCCTAATGAGTCTGGTGTTGATTTAGAATTTCCAAGTCCTATTATTAAACAATTATCATTTTTTTTTATTTTTAGTGAATCCATTAATTTTCTTAGTTCTTTACTAAATATTTCAGAAATTTTACTAGCGTTATTACTATCAGTTGCATCTTCAAATTCTATTGTTACATAATTACCATTTTTCTTATTTAATAATTTAGATGTTTCATCTGTTAAGTTTACACTTGTTATTTTGATATTATCTATTGTTTCTGTCTGTAAATTAATTTTATTTTCATAGTCTTGTGTTTCATCTAATATGATATCAGTTCTTACATTATATTTTGATAAATCTATTTCATGTTTCATAATATTCTCCTTATCTATAATATATTTTGAACAAAATATTCAATTTTTATTGCAAATAATGATAATATTTGTTAAAATTAGGTGTATATGTGAGGAGGATAGTATGCCAAATATTAAAAGTGCTAAAAAAAGAGTTAAAACTACTTCTAAAGCTAGAATAGCAAACGGAAGTGAAAAAGCTGCTATGAGAAGCTCAATTAAAAAAGTTGAAAAAGAAACTAATAAAGAAGAAGCTATCAAATTACTTAACGATGCTACTAAGAAAATAGATAAAGCAGCTAGTAAAGGACTTGTTCATAAAAATTATGCTTCAAGACAAAAATCTAGATTAACTCTTAAAGTTAATAGTTTATAGTAGAAGAACCAATTAATGGTTCTTTTATTTTGTAAATCAAGTGTATTTTTTTTATTTAAGTTATAATTTTTGATATTTAATGTGATAATATTAGTATAGGTGATGCATATGAAAAAGGGGTTTATTGTTGCATTTTTATTAAATATAGTTATTCTGACTCTTTATTTTCAAAGTGATATAGTCGATTATATTAATAAATATATTTATAAAGATGAAATAATTGAGCAACAGTCTATTGTTTACAATGATTACAAATCTAATTTCAACTATTTATATATTAGTGAAACAGATAAAATTTTACCAAATAATATTGAACAATTAAAGGATTTGTACTATACAGTGTTAAATTCTGGGATGAGTGAATATTCATTTTATTGTCCAGATGATTATGTTAATTGCTTTAATGATATTTCATCAATATCAAATGATTCTCTTTTTTTGGGAACGTTAAATAATTATGTTCATCCGTACAACAGTTACCAGTACATTGCTACCAATGTATACGGTTCTAAAAATACCATTATGATTCAAAAAAATTATAGTGATGAAATGATTAGCATATTAAACAAAAAAGTTGAAGAAATAATTTCAGAAAATATAAATGATACGATGAGTGATAGAGAAAAAATAAGAGTAATTCATGATTATATAATAAATCATACTAAGTATGATAAAACTAAAGGTGAAAATTCACATTTAGCGTATGGAGCCTTAATTGATGGAAATGCAATTTGTGGTGGCTATACTGATGCGATGAGTATATTCTTATATAGGTTCAATATTCCAAATTTTAAAATTAGTACTGAGGAACATATATGGAATGTTGTGTATTTAGATGGAAATTGGTATCATTTGGATCTTACTTGGGATGATCCGGTTAATGAAATATTGGATATACTTTCTCATAATTATTTTCTTATTACTGATGAAGAATTAAGTGAAAAAAATGATGGTGAACACAATTACAACAAAGATTTTTATTTGGAATTAAGTCAAAAAAACAATTAAAATTCAGCTTGAACTAAAGCTGTTTTTATATTGTATAAATTACTAATTTTGTATATAAAAAGTACCAAGTTATCAACCTGGCACTTTCAAATTATTTTTTTACCTTTGTTAAACTTAGTTCAACATTTTCATCATCAATATGTTTTAAAATAGATGCTGGTTCGTATTTTTCGTTCATAATATCAAAAACTATTGCATCGATGTATTTTTCTACATTTCTATTTGATATATCAGATAAATCCATTCCTAAACTAGCTCTTAATTCAATTATCAAATATAATAATTTCATTTCTAGTATGTCTAAATCCTTTTTTAAAGGGCTTTCTGAACCTTTTAATTCTACTACTGGAAGAATATCATTATATTTTTTACTCATTCTTTGAAAACTTTTAAAGTTTTCCATTAGTAACTCATAATTTTTGTCTGCCCTTATTCTTTTTAATTTCTTTCCTATTTCTTCTTCTTCTTTTGAAAGCATTTTGCTATCTATTAGTGTTTCTGCAAGATATTCATCAAGATCATACCCAATTATTTCCCCATTTATTGATTGTTTAATTAATGTGAATACTTTTGTATCACTTCTAGATTTTGTGTTAGTTTTTTTTAATTTTCTATTAAAATCGTATATTTTTATATTATTTATCATTATCACACCTCTTGATAAGTTATTTTATACTTATTATTAATTTATGTCAAACAAAAAAAGACTATGTTAGTCTTTTTTGTCGATATTTATCTTAATATTTTTTTTATTGTTTGCATATCCAGCTGCCTGGATTATTGTTCTAATCGCATTTGCAACTTTTCCTGCTCTTCCTATTACAATTCCTAAATCACTTTCTGAAACATATATATTTACTGTTGTAAGCTTATCCGCCATTTGGTCGATATCTATTTCAACATTATCTTTATTCTTAACTAAAGATTTTACAATATATTCAGTTAATTCTTTAACGTTCATTATTTAGATATTTTTTGTTCATGGAATTTTTTCATAGACCCAGTTTGACTTAATAGACTTCTAACTGTATCTGTAGGTTGAGCACCAGTTCCTAACCAATATAAAACACGTTCTTCTTTAATAGTTACTTTTTTTGCCTCATTTAATGGATCATAAGTACCTATTTCTTCAATACATATTCCATCTCTTTTAGTTCTTGAATCAGAAACTACAATACGATAATAAGGTTTCTTCTTAGCACCCATTCTTTTTAGTCTTAATTTAACTGCCATATTATTCCTCCATTCCTTTAATAGAATATCATAAAAAAAAACAGGTGTCAACTAAAATCGTTGACACTTAATTAAATAAAATTTTCTTTTATATTATCATCTATATCTTTTGATACTTGATCCGTTAGGTCTTCTTCTATTATATCCCAAGGTTCTTCATCTTCTTCAGTTAAAATTTTTATTTTTGCATCTCCAACTATTTCAATTCCCAATTCTTTTTCAATTGTAAAATCAATATCACCATTATTATTTATTGCTACATCTGAGCAAGATGGTTCAATAAGGGTTCTAACTATTACTTCATTATTACTTGATAGTGGCAAATCTTCTTTTGTTTTTACTGATACTATTTCTTCATATTCTACTTGTTTTGTAACTACTGTAGTTTTGGTATCATTATCATAACTGTACCATAAATTTACATCAAAAGAACCAGTGATTTTAATTTTTTTATTTTCTTCTACACCAGTGAACTTATGATTTATAACCCAACATCCTAAAATCGTTGTAGGCGTTTCTGCTGGTGTTAAAGAGTATTTATTTATAAATCTTTTTTTCCCTTTTCCAAGAACAGTTTTTGAAACTATCTCTCTATATTTAGCCAACTTTTATCCCTCCCTAATTTAATTTATGCTTTAGCATAAATTAAAGTGATTATAAATTGAAAAAAGCATCCAAAAGAATGCCTTTATTTAAGAATTTTTTGTTTTTGATTATATTTTTTTAATATTTCGGAAATATGTAATGAAAACGAACATTTTCCATCATAAGAGCTAATCGCACTTATTATTACATCATCAGCTTTTGCTTTATCCCCAATTTCTTTTTTTCTTATAATAAAATTTGTTAAATCCCTATACTTTTCAACCATTGCTATTTCTAAATCAATATTTCCTTCTTTGCATTTTTTACATAATTCTCTTACTACAACATTTTCAGCAACAGTCATTAAATATATATTAGGGTTTATCTCTAACGAATTAAGAGGTATATCTTTTAATTCTTCTTTTAATATTTTGAAATAGCTACTTTTAATATATTTTAAAAAGTCCTTATATTTTGATTTTACTCTATCTATTACTGCTCTTATCATATTTATATCATAATTAGAATTCTTTTCTTCTTGCTTTAATTGTTCATTTTTAAGTCTTTTTTGTTGAGCTTTAGCAATTAGCTTTTGTCTTCTTTGTTTTGCTTCTTTTTCTTCTTTTATTTTTTCTAGTTCTTTTTTTATTTTTGGAAGTATTATAGTAGTTAGTGTTCTTTTTTCTGGCAAAGTAAATTTTTTATCATGTTGTTGCCTATATACGATGCTATTATATTTTAATGAAATTATATCTTTTTCATCTTCTGTTAATCCTAGTAGCACACTATCTATGTCCTCTTTACTGTATTTTGATAGGCTGTCGTAAATACTTAGTATTGGTTGTTTCAAAATAATTTTAGGTTTTTCAGGTTGGGGTGCTACTTTTTTCTTACATTCGTCGGGATGCTCCATATATTCACATAATCCCACTATATATTTTGAATTTCTAAGTTTTTGTAATATTTTACTTTCTTGTTGCCTTACCCTTTCTCTAGAACAATTTAATATGCTAGCTATATCTGATAATGTAGATGGCTTATTTCCATCAAGGCCGAATCTTTTAATTATTATTATTTTTTCTTTGTCTGTTAATCCACTATTATTTAAAAGCATGTCAACTTCGTGCTTTCTATCTTTTTTAAGTGAAACATCCTCTACTGATACTGAATCGTCTGATAAAGTGCTTTCTAATTCATCATCACTTTCATCGGATAAATGTTCATTTAGGCTTACTGGTACCGAAAAACATATTGCATCTTTTATTTCTCGTGTTTTTTCAATGGAAATATTAAGTATTGATGCCATCTCTTCTGTTGTTGGTTTCCTATCATGTGTATTACAAAAACTATTGTGTTCTTTGTTATATTTTAATATTTTATCTTGCATGCCATATGGTAATTTTACAGAATACCTGTTAATTTGAATATATCTTAAAATTGCTTGAATTATGCAAATATAGGCGTATGTAGAAAATCGAAAACCCTTTGATACATCAAATCGATCAATTGCTCTCATTAATCCAATGTTTCCCTCTTGTATTAGGTCGCTTAGCATAATTGGTGGGATAATGTATTTTTTTGCGATTAAATATACTAATCTTTGATTTTTTTCTACAAGTTTATTTCTGGATTCAATATCTCCATTTGAAGCTTTTATTAATAGTTCCTTTTCTTCTTCTTTACTTAGTAAATCCCTATCTATTTCTTTTAAGTAAATATCAACTGAACTAAATTTTTTACTACTCGGAATGTCATTATTATCTTTTAATACTTTTTTTAATAGTGCGATTGTTTTTTCTTGAAATAAGCTGTTATTACTTAGAAAATCACTATTTTCTATAATACTTTTTTCAATTAACTCATCTATTATTTCTCCTGTTATATTTGGATATTCTTTTACTAATTTGTTTTTAGTTAACTCAATTAGTTCAAGTACATCCATGCTCTCTCCGTTATTTTTTTCCATAAACCCCTCACCTCAAAATACAAATTTATAAGTTTATTTTAACAAAAAAAGTAATTTTTTGCTACTTTTTTTGTTTTTTTATTAAGGCACGGTTAACATTTATCATATTTGTATCTAAAAGTTTTGAAATGCTTTTTTTAGAAATTTCTTCATCGCTGGATAACAAGTAGAGAATTACTTGTCTAACCAAATTTTTTTTATATCCTTTTATATTAAAATCATTTTTCCCTTCAATTATGTTACTTATCACTTTTGGAATTATTTCTTGGTATAGAAGTTTAAATTCTTCTTCTATATTTCTTGAACAATAAACCTTTTGTAATAAAGTTTTATCTCTCATACTTAAATTCTTAATGACACTACTTATTTGCTCTTTGCTGTATATTTTTAATATTTTAGTTAACGTTTCAACAATTATATTAAAGTTAATTTCTAAATATCCCATTTCGACTATGTCCGCTTTTATCAACTCTTCCCTTATTGCTTCTAAATTTTTCTTTAATACTCTAGTAATATATGACTGGGATAAACCAAATATATTTGAAATTTCAGCTTGACTATATGTTCTGTCACCTATGAATCCAAAATATAGCATAACTATTTTTTTATCTCTTTCTGGCAATTTTTCTAGTATTTTTACTATTTCAGCTTTAATTTCTTTTTTTTCATATACTTCGTCTACATACTCATCATATGGTAGTATTTCCTCTAAGGTCAATTTTTCTCCGTTTCCATTTTCTACAATTACATCTCCTAACAAATTATCTAAACTTCTTTTTTTATTTTTTCTTATTACCATTAATATTTCGTTACATATACACCTTGACGCATAAGTAGTAAACTCTATTTTCTTTTCAATTTTGAACGTGTCAACTGCCTTAATAAGTCCAATTATTCCTATTGATATAAGTTCGTCTTTGTCATAATCGATGCCTTGAAATTTATTTGTTACTATATATGGAACAAGTCTTAAATTATATGTTATTATCTTTTCTCTTGATTGAACATCTCCATTTTTGAATTTAATAAAATTCTCTAGAATTTCATTTTTATCAATTGTTTTTGGCATCCAATTTGCGTATTTATCATAAAGCATATAAAATCCCTCCTAATTAAATTTTATATGCTTGTGCTTTTTATATAACTTATTTTGAAATAAAAAAATTAACAATTTTTTAAACTTGTTAATTTATTTTTTTTGAAAAATAAGAATCTAAATTTTGTTTTATAACTAATAAAATGTTATTCAATTCATCAACTCTATTTTTGTAATTGACGTATATTGGATTTTCATCTAATTCATTATTGCATCTTGCTAATTCTTCTTGTTTTTGCTTTATTAGATCTGTATCCCCTTTTTTTTCGGCTTTTGTAAGTTCTTTTTGTATAGATTTAATATTTTCTATTAATTCTTTTAGGTACGTACTGTCATCTAAAACTTTTTTGGCTTCTGTATACTTAATATACGCGTCTGATTCATTAATAGCATTTATTAGTTCTTGTTCTTTAATTTCAATATTATTCATTAATTATCTCTCCATCTAAACTAAAACTTTTAGCTTCTGTTATTTTAACATTTACAATCTTACCAATATATTTTTTATCACCTGTTACATTTACTAATTTCATAGTATCAGTATACCCACAAATTTTATTTTTATCCTTTTCACTTAATCCTTCTATTAAGACAGGTACTGTTTTTCCTAATAATTTTTCATTATTCATTTTTGCATAACTATTAACGACTTCGTTAAGTTTATATAGTCTATTCTCTTTTTCTTCTAATGAAACAGAGTCTTTCATTTTACTTGCTGGTGTTCCTTCTCTTTTTGAGTAAATAAATGTGTATGCTAAATCAAATTTACAATAATTAACCACTTCTAATGTTTCCATAAAATCTTCTTCTGTTTCATTTGGAAATCCTACTATTATATCTGTTGATATAGATGCATTAGGTATTTTTTCTTTTATTTTGTCAAATAACTTTAGATAATCTTCTTTAGTATATCTTCTTCCCATTATTTTTAAAATTTTGCTACTTCCTGATTGAATTGGTAAGTGTATATATGGCATTACATTGTCATATTTTGCAATTACATCTATCATATCATCTGAAAAATCCCAAGGGTGGCTTGTAACAAATCTTATTCTATCTATCCCGGTTTTCGCAACATCTTCGAGCAAGTTAGCCATATTATAATTATAGTTTTCAATGTCTTTTCCATAAGCATTTACATTTTGACCAAGTAGTGTAACTTCCTTGTAACCATTATTAACTAAATCAGTAACCTCTTTTATAATATCGTCTTTATCTCTGCTTCTTTGACGTCCTCTTGTAAAAGGAACTATACAATAGGTACAAAATTTATCACATCCGTACATTATGTTAACCCATGCTTTTAATTTGGAATCTCTTTTCACAGGTATATTTTCAATAATATCTCCTTCTTTGCTCCAAACCTCAATTTGTTGGTTTTGTTTTTCGATGGCAGATGTTAATATGCTAGGTAAGTTGTGTATATTATGAGTACCAAATACAAAATTAAGCCATTTATATTTTTCCATTATCTCATTAACTACAACTTCTTCTTGTGCCATGCATCCACACATACCTATCATAAGAGAGGGTTTGTTTCGTTTTAAATGTTTTAACCTTCCTAAAAACCCAAATACTTTATTATGTGCATTTTCCCTTATTGCACAAGTATTAAGAATAATTAAATCAGCATCAAGATAATTGTCTGTATTTTTATATCCCATTTCTTCAAGAATTGCCCTTATATTTTCACTGTCATGTTCGTTCATTTGACATCCATATGTTCTTACATAACACTTTTTGTTTTCACCAACCAATTCTGTTGGCTTTAAATAGTTTTTAGTTTCTATTACTGCTTCTCTACTTCTTTTTGCTGCTGTTTTTAGATTAGGAATTTCCATAATACCACTTCCTCAATAAATAAGATTATAACATAAAAAAAGATATTATTTAATACCTTTTTTTCTTTTAATTAACTGTTTTACCTCATGATTGTAAATGTTATCAGTCATTTGGTTTGCCATTTTATGATATTCACATGATATTGCTGATAACTGAATTCCACCATATATCAATGTTATTCCCATTGGTATGTCATTTTCGCCAGCTAGTGCCAATCCTCCTGCAATTACAAATCCTACTGATGAAAACATTGTACATTTTTCTCTGAATCTTAAATTATTTATTTTTTCTTCAAATTTCATAGTTAACTCACTTTCTTAAGATATTGTTTATTACCTTTTTGTATTTTTTCAAAACACTCATCATATTTATCAAATGCTACATCCAGAGTTCTACCAAAGTCTCTTCTAAATGCTTCACTAAAATTACCATATTTTGAATGGTTTGTGCTGAATATAATTTTAATATTTCTAACATTTGGGTTTTGACTAAAAAATATAACACTATAAAATCTTTCATCATCATCTTTATAAATATAAAGCTCTTCTGTATTAATTTTTCCAGTATCACTTACCCAGTGTATTAAGTTTTCTTTTGGATTGTATAATCTAAAGTTATCATATTCATTAATATCGTCTATATAATATGTATCTTTGCTATTAATGTTATCTTTTTTTGAATTAACCATTTCGTTATACAAGGCATCTATTTGGTTATAACTTTCTTCACTTTTAGGAATATCTATTCTTATTATGTTTCTACTATCTCCACTGTAATTCACTACTTGCCAGTATAAATCATCATTTTGGTCATAACCTTTTTTCCAGACAAGTCCGTTATCACAGTCAAAAATATAGCAGCTGTAGTTTGATTTGTTTTCACGTTTACATATTTCCATAATATCACCTTACTTCTTTTGGATTATATATTATACCAAATATGTATGTTGTTGTAAATACTATTATTACAATTTTATTCTGTTCTTAATGATTCTACTGGATCCTTTTTGCTTGCTATCCCAGCTGGTATTGCCCCACCTATTACAGTAAGTAATATGCTTATTATAATTAGGATAATTGCATGTACTGGATTCATTTGAGCAACACCAGCTAAATTAGTAAGATTTTCTATTATAGCATTTGCTGGGAATAATAGTAATCTTGCTATTAAAATACCTATTAGTCCAGAAGTTAGACCAATTATAAATGTTTCTGCATTAAACACACGTTTAATATCTTTTTTTCTTGCTCCAAGTGCTCTTAAAATACCTATTTCTTTTGTCCTTTCAAGAACTGATATATATGTTATAATTCCTATCATTATTGATGAAACAACTAGCGATATCGCTGAAAATGCTATTAAAACTATTGTTATAGCGTCCATTATTCCACTTGATAATGATGATATTGCTTTTGCGTAGTCAGTATATAATATTTTTTCTTCTTCTGATTTATTTTCGTTATATTTATCTAGATATTCTAGCAATTTATCTTTGGATTTAAAATCTTTAGGATATATTTGAATTGCTATTGGAGATGAAATTGCACCGAAATATCCTAATATTTCATTTTTGGAGCTTTCTGTGTCTCCAGTAAATTTTTCTCCAGTTAGTACGTTGTAATCAGCTTCTTTTTGCTTTTTTACTATTTTGGATGAATCATTTTTTTCCATGACATATTCCATAAGTGATTCTTTATATATTAAGCCTGTTCCACTGTACTCTGCAAATGTACTATTTTTTTTGCCTCTTATTATTCCTGATATTCTTAATGTCAAGTTATTTTCGTTATTATATAACTCATCATATGATGTATTCATAATAAAATTTTCACCATATGATTTGTAAAAATCATCGTTAAAAACAACTTTAAATTCTTTCTCTAATAATTCATCGAATGTTACTGTTTGATTTTCAGAATATCCTAGTAATTTTAATATATCTAAACTAACTCTATTTTTTGAATCTACAAGTAATAGTAATTCATTTTTTTCTTGTGACATTTTTCCATATATTACTTCAAAGTTATTTGTTATTATTGAATCTTCTTTTCCATCAGTATTTTCTGGTAATGGAGCCATTATTGATGATGAATTTATATAAGTTATTTTACCATTTGTTTTATAAAGTATATTCAAATTGGTAGCTCTGTTATACGCTATTCCACCTATATATGAATTATCTATTTTTTCTATGTATTTTATATAATCCATCGTTATCTTGTTTTTATGAGTTATACTTTCTAATGTTAACAATGGATAAATCTCTTTTTTATCAGTATATGAATTATCTGATGAGGTCATCATATTCTTAAGTTCTTCTTGTGCTTTTTCATCAGATATCATTACTGTAGGAGATATTACAATAGGCATTTGAGACAACGTATTTACTTCAAATTCATCTATTTTTTTATCAAAACCATTTGATAGCGACAGAATAAGAGCTATTCCTATTATACCTATACTTGCTGCGAAAGCAGTTAGTAATGTTCTTCCCTTTTTAGTAACTATGTTGTTAAATGATAATTTTAACGCTGTTAAAAATCCCATTGATGTTTTATTTATCTTGTATTCTTCATTAGTTTCATCTTTCTTATCTATTGGATTGCTGTCACTTATAAGTTTTCCATCCTTAAATTCAATTACTCTTGTAGAATATTTTTTTGCAAGTTCTGGGTTATGAGTTACCATTATAACTAGTTTATCACTAGCTATTTCTTTTATTAATTCCATTATTTGTACGCTTGTTTCAGAATCAAGAGCACCTGTTGGCTCATCAGCAAGGATTATCTCTGGATTATTTACAAGAGCTCTTGCGATTGCTACTCTTTGCATTTGACCACCTGATAATTGGTTTGGTTTTTTATTTATATGTTTTTCAAGGCCAACTTTTTTTAAAGCATCTTTCGCTTTTTTTCTTCTTTTTTTAGCATTTACCCCGCTAAGAGTCATACCCATTTCAACATTTTCTAATATACTTATATGTGTTATTAAATTATAGCTTTGAAAAATAAAGCCGATACAATTATTTCTATATGCATCCCAATCTTTATCCTTAAACTTTGTGGTAGAGGTTTCATTTATTATTAAGTCACCACTATCATACCTATCTAAACCACCAATTATATTAAGCAAAGTTGTCTTGCCACTTCCAGATGCTCCTAAGATACTTACAAATTCTTTTTTTCTAAATTCTAAATTTATGTCTTTTAAAGCATGTTGTACAAATTCACCGGTTTTATAACTTTTGTTTATTTTTTCTAGTTTTAGCATGTTTCCTCCAATTCTTGTTAATTAATACTAATACTACTGTTAAAACAAGCCCTGTTATGCTTATTACTTGACCTATTAATAACCCTTTAGATTTATATTCCATTCTTATAACGTGTTTTCCTTTTTTTAATTTAAATCCTATAAATGAAGTATTAACTTTTTCATACTCTGTTAATGTTCCATCTACATATATTTTATAATTTTCATCATATGGCAATGATGTAACAAAATATCCATCCTCTGTATTTTCAACATTTACTTCAATTGTATCTCCTTTTGTTTTTTGCATGTTAACTTTTGCTTCTGTTACATCATCATTTATATTTTTAATGTCATCATAACTAATTTTATATGTTTTTATATTTTCTATTATATATAGGCCTTGTTTTATTTTTATTTTTAATTTGTCTATATCTTTATTTGAAGAAATTACATAGTGAAAAACGTAGTTATTATTTTGATATAATTCTCTTTTGCAAGTAAGTTTATTTACTACCCCATTTATTTCTATTTCGCTATCACCAATGCTGCATTTATGTTGATTATTTACTCTAAATGTTATAATTAATATTTCATTTTTTAGTTTCTCACTTAATTTTAAATTAAACTTTACATCAGTAAGCGCCGTTAAATAATACATATTATCTTGTTTTTGAACAATAAGGTTGTCATTAGGTTCTACAGTGTATTTCAGATCATATTCTTTAATTTTACTTTCAAATTTATTATTAGTATTCTCATCTACAACGGTATTTTTTAGTAAAGCTTCCATATTGTATGGATATTCAATACTGTTAAAAGATTTTTGACTTATTGTATTATAAGATACGTAAAATATTGGTAATACATCGTCATTTTCATATATATTTTTTCCTATTTTGTTGTATCCAACTACTCCGGATGTACTATAATTGTATTTAACGCCCATAAACATTTGATAGAAAATATTGCTTGTTGATGATAATATTAACTGATTTCTATGACCCAAATTATTTTTAAAAATGTTTGTATAAAAATTCTTGTAACTTTCATTAGAAGTTGATGAGTATACTGATGCTTGATAATAATTATCATTATATACTTTGTTAATACTATACAATGTATCTTCTAATGATGCATATCTTACCATATTATCTTCTGATATTGAATTAATATTGCTAATTTTATTCTTATTATAAAGTGAAACATATTTTTCAATTTTTACATATTCATCATCCATATTAGTAATTATGAAACTTACTAACGAACTTAATAAAATGTATACAATTAGTATTGTCTTACATTTCTTTTTATAATAAATTATTATAGAGATTAGTAATAATAGTATTTCTATATAATATATATTCTTTTTATATCCAAATATAAAAAACAATATACTAGTTAATATACATATCAATATTATATTTTTTAGTTTAATTTTTTGTGAAAATAATTCATTCAAAAAGTTTCCGATTAATAATATGAATAATGGAATGAATGGTATTAATACCTTATCCCTTATATAGAGTGTCCCATTTAGTATATATACAAATAGTGGAATTGTTATAATAACAAATAATAATATACTTAAAAATCTATTATTTTTCTTTTCTGACATGAACATGCATATTGTTGAAAGAACTGCGATAGCTGTTAAACCTATTGTATAACTGCTGTATACAATAGCATCAATATTTAATGTAGGTTTTATTAGTTTTAAAACACTTGTTGCTTCACCAGTTTCTCTTCCCATAATAAGCGCAAAAAATGTTGGAACTATTAGTACTGCTGATAACATTACCCCAAGTATAATTGGAATTGAAAACTTGAGTAGATCTATAATAAATTTTTTTGGAGTTAACTTTTTGTTTAATTCTATATATCTGTATATGTAGTAAATAACAATAGTTATTATTCCAGTTATACTATAATAGTAACTCATCATTATCATTATAAATATACTTACAGTAATCATTAGGCTCTTATTTTTGTCAAAATAATTATCAACGCCTATCAATCCTAATACTAAAAACGGTAAATAGTCTACAAACATAAAATGCCTATGAAAGTGAAATAATACTGGTGATGCTAGTAAAGATATTATTGTTAATACTAGTGACATATTATCATTAAAATGTTTTTTCAACCATTTATACGTGATAATACCAAACGAAATATAGAGTATCATATTCGATATAATTATATATACTGTCATATTAACAAATGGTAATAAATATGATAATAATATAATTGGATTTAACAATCCATAGTAAGAAAAATAGTATATATTTTGACCAGCTCCTATATTTAATGCTAGTGATGGAAATATTTCGTGAGTTTCATAAAATAAATTTCTAAAGTATTCTGGGAATGATATATGTTGTGCTAACCAATCGGTCATTGAGCCAAACATTGTTCCGTTAGGCATTACTATGAATATAGATATTAAAGAAATTAAAACTACTATAAGATAATTTTTATCTATTTTTCTCATTAAATCCTCCACTAAAGCTATTTTTAAGATTCGTTTTTAATTATATCAAATATTGTTTTTTTTTGATAGTGATATATGAAAAATAAATTATATTTGATAAATTAGGTAAATGATGTTACAATATGTGCTTATGAAGGAGGGGTATTATCCATGGCAACTTATAGACTAGCTCAAAGTGGAATTTCTATAAAACAGGACGATTTAGAAAAAATTGGTGCTGGACATGATGGAATTGTATATAAATACGGTGATATTGCTATTAAGATTTTAAAATATGATGTTAATTTTAGAAAAACAAAAAATTTGATGACTTTTGAAAAGGTAAATTATTTAATCGAAACTTTAGAGCTCAATCGCATTGTAATGCCGATAGATGTGATATTAGATGAAGATGGAGTGTATTCAGGGTACGTTATGAATTTTATAGATGATTTATACTCCGCTAAAAAAATAGGAACTTCGCAATATAAAGAACCTGGTGAATTTTCAAAGTTGGATTTAGTACGTTCTGTTCAAGAACTGTCTGATGATTTTTTACAATTAACAAGAAATAGCATAATTGCTAGAGATATAAATGGTGGAAGTTATATGTTTCCTAGTGATTTCATTCATTTGTGCGATACAGATAAATATATAATTAATAGCAGAAATAGTGGCAATATACACGAACAAAATATGTCTTCTTTAAATTTTGTATTTGCTAAATTATTGTTTTATGAAATGAAAAAAACAGACTCTTATACCATAGAAAGTTTAAAATTATTGAGGAATTGGATTAAAAAATCATCAAATTCAAAGTTTTTTATTAATGAACTAATTGTAGAGATTGGTAACGATATGAATTCACCAATAAGCGAATTTGCTGACTACAAGTTTAAAAAAATATTAAGTAGAAACTAAAAAACTATTAACATAATTGAAGTGTACCACCCTTTAGGGTAGACATTTATAATTGTTAATAGTTTTTTATTACTTATTTAACCAGTTTTTTTGTTACAACTCCCCTGTTTTTGCAAGAATCTTTTCCTTCTGGGCAATAACCTAATACTTCACAAGTAGCACCTATACACTTTCCAATTAAAGGTTCAACACTTTTAACATCTTTGGCAAATGTATCCGCAATATTTTTCATTTCCCACTGTGCCTTGTTACAGCATCTCATTCTGCTAAACCATACAAGTGCTTTTCCATTCATTGTTGTATAAATATTGCATGCGTTTCCTGATAGATAAAAATAAACTAAATCTTCTTCTCTTACCCCATGTTTTTTAAATGATTGTACCATCAAATTATTTTTATCAAATATCTCCTCATATTCATTTTTATGGTTAACTGCTATCGTATTTGGAGTAATATAATTTTTCATATTCCATAGTGGCACGAAATCAGGTACTAACAGTGAATGCATTCTATGTCTGGTAATATGTGTTAGAACTGCTAGAGAGATTGGTGTTTCAAAAGAAAATATGACTTGCTCAAGTTCTCTTTGATTTTTACTTCTTATTAAAGCTTGAATCATTTGTTCTCCAATAGTAGCATCTTCCTTTAATAATTTTTCGTACATTTCTTCGGCTTTTTTTCTACTAAATTGGTATCTTGACATCAAAATATTGCATAAAACTATTTTATCAGCAGATTGCGTAAAATATGTTAGATGAGGTTTTTTAATTAATTCTGCATCATTAGAATTAATTTTTCCATCTAAGAATTTAAATTTATCTTCATAATAATTTTTACTTTTTTCCTTATCTAATTCTTCTAATAAATATGGTGCATTTTCTCTTATTATATTTTTTAATTTACTACCAAACTCTTTTAATTCATCTATTTTAGATAATTTACCATATAACAAATCCGATGCAATTCTTAATAATTCATTAGCGTCACACCCCATTATAATATTGCTGTAATAACTATATGGTAAAATATATCTACAATCCTCAACTGGTAAACCTTCATCAACAAAATTACCATATTTATCAAACAATGATTTCATATAATTTTTATATATTGTTTGTAACTCCTCATTATTTTCAAGTATATTTCCATTTTTATCTTTGAATTCAGGAACATAAAAACCTACATTTCTAAAATCAACATTTCTTCTAGATTTTATTGTAAATGATGTCAATCTATATTCAATTATTGTTTGTTCTACAATTGGTGTTACATTTTCTAAAGCTAGAACTATGTAATCATGTTCGGCAATAGTTTTGTGTCCGTAACCTATTACAGTTGATGCATATTTAATATTCTTTTTTAAATCATTACGTTTGTTGTAAACTTCTGTAACAGTACCTGAGGATCTAGATATACTTCCTGCTGATGCAACTATTCTAGCCTTTTCACTCAATATACATTCTGTTAACCCTTCATTTAAAATACTAGTTAAAAATAAGTAATCTTCTTCTCTTAAATCTTGAGTTTTAAATGTTCTATTAATGAATTCATATAAGTCAACTAAACTATTTTTATCTGATTCTTCATAATTTTCTAAAAAGTCATTAAATTTGTTAATATCCCCTTTACATTCACAAATTTCTTTAACAAGTGCTACTTTTGATTCAATTTCTTCTTTAGCAGATGTTCCAAGTGTAACTACCTTCATACTACTCTCCTTATTATTTCATTTACAAATAAATTATATCATAAATAAAAAAACTATTAGTATAAAATTACTAGTAGTTTTATAAATATTATTTAATAACTTCCATACCGCTCATATAAGGTTGCAATGCTTTTGGGATTTTAATACTTCCATCTTCTTGATAATTATTTTCTATTACTGCTATTAAACCTCTTGGAGTAGCTAATACTGTGTTATTTAAAGTTGATAAATATTGATTACCATTATCTGTTTTCATCCTTATACCTAGTCTTCTTGCTTGTGCATCTCCCAATGTTGAACATGAACCGACTTCAAAATATTTTTGTTGTCTTGGGCTCCAAGCTTCTACATCACAGGATTTGACTTTAAGATCTGCTAAATCTCCACTACAGCATTCCAATGTTCTAACCGGTACATCTAGACTTCTAAAGAAATCTACCGTAAACTTCCACATTTTATTATACCAATCCATTGATTCTTCTGGCTTACATAATACTACCATTTCTTGCTTTTCAAATTGATGAACTCTGTATAATCCTCTTTCTTCTATACCATGCGCTCCGACTTCTTTTCTAAAGCATGGAGAATATGAAGTCATCGCTATTGGAAGTTCTGATTCGTTTATTAATTGTCCTTTGAATTTACCAATCATAGAATGTTCTGATGTTCCTATAAGGTATAAATCTTCATTTTCTATTTTATACATCATAGCATCCATTTCAGCAAAACTCATAACACCATTTACAACATCTCCTTTTATCATAAATGGTGGAATACAATATGTAAACCCTCTATCTATCATAAAATCTCTAGCGTAACTTAACATAGCTGAATGCAATCGGGCAATGTTACCCATTAAATAGTAGAAACCGTTACCACTCGTTCTTCCTGCACTTTCTTTGTCTAAACCATTTAATTTTTCACATATGTCAGCATGATAAGGGATTTCATAGCTTGGTACAACTGGATCTCCAAATTTTTCTATTTCTACATTAAAGCTATCATCCTTTCCAATAGGTACACTAGCGTCAATTATGTTTGGAATTACCATCATTTTTTCTCTTATCAATTCTGATAATTTATTTTCTTCTTCTTCTATTTCTACTAGAGTTTTATTTATGTTACTTACATATTCTTTTTTAGTGTTTGCCTCTTCTATTTTCTTTTCTCTCATTAGGGTTCCAATTTCACCGCTAACAGAGTTTCTTTCTTGTCTTAGGGAATCTCCCTTGGTTTTTAATTCTCTAACTTTTTTATCTAATTCTAAAATTTCATCTACAATTGGAAGTTTTTCGTCTTGAAATTTCTTTTTAATATTTTCTTTTACTAATTCTTTGTCTTGTCTTATTAAGTTAATATCTATCATACAATCAGTCTCCTTGCTAATAATTATACTACTCTATTTTATAAAGGTCAAAACTTTAATATTGATTATTAATATTATTGATATTATAATGTTGTTAATGGAGGGTTTATGGATGTAGTTTTAGGAAAAAAAGTTAATGATTTAAGAAGAAAGATTTTGGAATGTTTTGATTATTCTCGTAATCAAAATAAGAGTAACAATGAAGATTTGGGTCAAGAAATAGAAGTTATGGATTCAATTATTTCTTCATTATCTTCGCTAGATATTATGGCTGATGCTGCTGAGGCAGAATTAGATAATGACACTGATATACAATATCAGCTTATTGATTCAATGTCTAATAAGCAAGAGGCACTTGATTTAGCACTTAAGTTAAAAAAAGAAATTGTTGAAAAGCTCTATAGTGATAGAAAAGATTTATTAAAAACACATGAAGATATTGCGGTTGATGTAACTCTTGAAGAGGATGATGATGTATTTGAGTCAATGATTTCAGTATTGAATTATGTCGATTCAAAGATTAATTCTTTAAAAAATTTATTATATATGAATGTTGACGTAACATTTGAAAATTTAAAAAAATTTGTTGATTCATTTGAAAAATTTTATGATGGATTTTATGATGTTTACAATTCTTCAATACATGATAATAGCTTAGAATCTGAAATAAGTGACATTATAGAAATATCAGATGAGGATATTGAAGAATATAGCAATATGGAAGAAGTAGAAGAACATGCTGATGAGTTTAATTATGACACTGCTATGTTGGATGATATTTATGTCACAATATTTGGTGAGATAAAAAATGAACAAAGATTTTTAATCGGAATAATGGCTTCTGATTATTATGAATATCATAAATTACATCAGGATATGTATTCAGAAGAATGTGATGAACAAAAACTTAAAACATTACACTTTTTAGAGGAATCTAATTTTGAAGATTTGGTTAATAAATTTTTACAAGAACCATTATTTGCGTTCATGTTAATGGACACATATGTTTATTATAATCTTAGTTTTACTTCGGATGAAAAGCTACGTAATCGTGAAAAAATAAACTCAATATCTAAATTAGATATTCTAAAAAAGTATAACTTATTTATTCAAAATGATTTAAAAGATCAAAGTCTTTATAACGTATTTCCTACATCCATAAACGATTATGTTAGAATTTCCACGGAAAATTTAGTTTGCGATATTATGTTTAAAGACGACAATAATTTTTCTGATATACTTTTAAAATATTTTTTTGATGATTTCACTCCTGAAAACATGGATGAAATTATACCAAAAGAAATATCAGAAATAGATATAAATTTTCTTAAAACTTTACAATTGAATTTTATAATTAGTGATTGCATATCTGATAAGTTATATAACGGGAATAGTGAGTTGCGCAAGAAGTTGGACGAAAATCCTAACATAATATCAATTATTATGAGAGATAAAAATTTACTAAAAATATTTTTTCAATATTACAAAAAAAATCTCGATATGTTAGAACATGATTTAAATAGTGAAGATAAAAAAAGAATAAAAAAATTAAATAAATTTACAATATTTGATGTTTAAGTTGCGTATTTGAAAAGAACCATTCATTTTATTAAATGGCTCTTTTTATATTTATTTAATATTGGATTTAGATGTTACTAGTATAGGACGAACCCCGCGATTAGTATCACTACTTGCAAGTCCATTATTATTAAGTCCACTATTAGTATTTATACGATATAAATTATAAGAGTTCGAGCTATTTGGAGTCATTGTCCAATAGTATGTGGAGTATAACCATTCTGGTACATTTTTATATAACGTATTCAAAAAATCTATTGTACCTGGTTCGCAATTATTATTATCAACTGAATTTATCACATTACATATTTCATCAGTAGTCATTAATCGTACACTATTTATTGCAATTCCACCAGCACTAGTTAGACTATTATTTATGTATGTAGTAACACTACTATCTATAAACTTCTTTATTGTTGAATCCTCTGTTACTGTACTTCCATTTGCTGCATATATATTACAACCATATTCAGGATTAGTACAATATGAATTCTTTTCTGTTGTTCTTGCATTTGCTTCATCAAAAGGAATTGAATATTCACTTTGCTCTGTTGTCCAACCTGATGCATCATTCCTTATATTTTGATCTGCAAATAATGTTACTGTTTCTGTATTACTATCACTTGATTCTATTACATGCCATGTTGTTCCA
>CAKPCJ010000017.1 GCA_934141575.1 uncultured Bacilli bacterium | reverse complement strand
AAACAATAATGCTAAGCATATTGTATGGTGCAGAATATAAAACAATGATGCCCAAACTGCATAGTGATAATTTTGAAAATATGGAACTAATAAGACCGTTATACTTAGTTAGAGAACAATCGATAATAACATGGAGAAATGCTAATAATCTAGAATTTTTAAACTGTGCATGTAAATTTACAGAAGATGTCGAAAATAAAGAAACGATTTCTAAAAGAAAAGAAATAAAACAATTAATAAAAAGTTTTAATAATAAAAATATAGAAAATAACATATTTAAATCATCAGAAAATATAAATATGAATACAATAATAGGTTATCATAAGGGGAAAGAAAAGTTCTCATTTTTAGATAATTATAATCCAAAAAACTATGAATTTCAAAATTTCAAAAATCAAAAATATATATTAGATGATAAAAATAAAGCATTTAAAATAGATGAAATAATAATAGTAAATAATGAAAAATTTAAAATTATAGGAATAGAAACAACCGAAGAAATAAAGCAAATAGACACAAAATTAATAGCCAATATTAATGAATTGAAAGCAGAAAAAATGTTATTAATAAAGATAAAAAAGGAACAAAGTTAATTTGTCCCTTTTATTTTAACAAATCTATAAAAATTAATTGACGGTTTGTTGCAAAATCTAAAATTGATAGAAGAAGTACCAATCCCACTAGAAATATAAAGATCAGTATTATTTATTCTATAGTACGGTGCATAATATTTTTTAGCGTTAGGTGGAGTAAACAAAGCGCCTACAAAAGGAAGCACAATTTGTCCATTATGAGAGTGACCTGCTAAAATTAAATCCACATCATAATTTACGAATTCATCTGCAGCATCCGGTTCGTGAATTAGTATTATTTTATATAAATCGCTATTGATGTCATTAAAATAACTCATAGTTGCAGATACATCTGATTTTTTATTAGTGTAATTACCAATTCCACCAATAAATATCGGTTTATAATCTCCATTATAAACAATATCATAATTATTATTTAATAAAATAAAGCCACTTTCTTCCATTATGGAAACATAATAATCATTATAATAATCATGGTTTCCGACAATAGCGTATTTATCAATAGTGACATCTATCATACTTAAATATTTTACTAAAATATTTTTAATATCAGAAGTTGTAGAAGTATCTTTATCAACTAAATCGCCAGTAAAAACAACAATATCAGGTTTCAAGTAATTAATTTTATTAATTAAATTTTTAAGTTCTTTTTCAGAAACAGTACGTCCATAATGTAAATCGGAAAAATGAACAAGCTTCATACCATTAAAACTTTGTGGTAAGTCTGCACTTTCTATCTTATACTCTTTAATAATAAGACCACTTGTACTTATATATCTACTCCATAACACTAAACTAGAACATAGACAAATAAAAATAATTATAAAAATAACAAGTTTTTTAAATTTCATATATATCACCTTTAAAATAAGAAATACATTATAACTAAAAGGCCATTATGTAGGGCATGTAAAAGCATAGAAATTGTTAAATTATTAGTTTTTGAGTATATATAAGCAAAGCAAACACCCAAAGCTCCATATGGTATCACAAAAAGTAAATCATAAAATGAAGTATAAAAATCCATAACGTGTATTCCGCCAAACAAAAATCCAGCCGCTAACATAAATAAAACATTATTTTTGAATAAATCTCTCAATGTTTGCCTAAATACAATTTCTTCAACGAAAGGAGCATAAATAACTGTAGAAAAAGCCATATATAAAGGTAAGATAGATAATGCATTTTTAACGCTTTCTTCATTACCAGCAGTAGTAATAGGACTAAAATTAGTTATTAATATATTACTAATACCCATTATAAACATACCTATTATCCAAACCCTTATACCAAATTCAATCTTAGTTAAAGATAAAGATTTAAAGCCAGATACTAATTCTTTATTATATATTATACCTAAAATACACATTAATAAGATATCTGCAACAAAGAAATACATACATAACCAAAATTTATTAAACACTGCAATTGACTGACCAGTTATATATATTGGAATCATATATAAACCAGAAGTATATAAAAAATAAAGTAATATTACAGATAAAGCTTTTATTTTTTTCGCCATATTATCACCATATTAATATTAACATAAAATCTAAATATAATAAATAAAAATTAGCAAACAAAATTGTTGCTAATAATTAAATTTAATATATAAATCGCTAGATTTACCACCAGATATATTGGCATTTATATTAATTGAAGATATTTCTTGAGTGCCATCTAAATTCCATACAAAATTGTTGCTCTTTTTGCCAATACTATTCAAACTTTGATCATCATATCCCAAATCGGAATTTATAGAACTAGTATAAATTTCTATATTCTTAATATTATCGTCAGAAATTTCAATTGATTTTAACTTTATAGGAAATTTAAAGTTTAACTTAATATATTTTTTATTAATAGGTTTAGTTAAAAAAGAATCAACTGAATTTTTAGATGGATATGAAATTTTATAATAATTATCTCCTAATTTTTGAGGTTTTAAACTATATGGTAGCCAATCATTTATTTCCAAATCAAACTCTACATTATCATGCTTATCACCGATAATTTCTGGATAATTAAGCCTCAAAAAATCATAAGTCCATTCGGCATAGAATAAAGAGGTTTTAATAGCAGGATGTCCATTAGCAGGATTAATGCCCCATTCGTCTGTAGTGTATTTGGCATTTGGATATTTCTCCACAAAATCACTTGAAAGACTATAATTAGGAATTCCAAATTTATTTAATTCCTCAATAATAAAATCTTCTTGCGAAGTTTTTCCAGGAAAAGAAATAAGAGGAACAACAAATAAAGGGCAATTCAACTCATTATTGATATATTCACTTAATTTTAAAAGAACATTTCTTTCATACATTCCTTTCCATGGATCAAAAGTAAGTTCATATGACCATATATTATACTGAAAACCATATTTTTCAATAAAAGAAGAATTAGTTTTATACTTACTTACTATTTGTTGGATAATTTTAGAATATAGATTAGGCCAAACACCTCTAAAAAACTTAATAAATACATTATTTGTATCCTCAAATATATCATCTTCAATCATTTTTGGTACAGCCTTACCATTACTATCCCTAGATTCTGGATCATTTTCAACATATCCAATTATTATTAAATCTGGGTCAAGTTCAGCCATAACTTCTTTATCTTTTAGAATTTTATTAAGCTCCATGTCAGTATTAAAACCAGACATACCTGCAGCTACAACTTCGACATCCGTATATCCATTTAAATATAAAATTCTTTCTAATTGTTTCCACCAAACATAATTAAGATTTGAATAACCGTGCCCCCAAACAAATGAATCACCAACTACTAATATACGCTTTTTATTACCTTTAGAAGGTAAAGGTCCATCATCCTTAAATTTCCAAATAGGATTATCATCCCAATTAGAGTTTTTTAACTTATCAGAATTCATACGATTAATTAATAAATTTTCATCTTTCCATTGAAATGAAGTAGTATTGTAATATAAAACTTTGTCAATAATAGTAAAAATAGTTGATATAAATAATATGGTTATAAAAAGACGAACTATAAATTTTTTCAACAACATCACCTCTTAAAAAATAGTATATATAAATGGTGCAATAGCACTCGACTGTACAAATACTAAAATTATAGAAATTATAATTAGAACAATCAAAAGTGGGATAAATATAAAGTAATTTTCATTAATAAAAAACTTAAATATTCTAGCAATTTGATATAAGAATGAATTTTTATTAACATTGATAAATGTCTCTTGACAAGAATAATCTACGAAATTAGTAGAATCATTTTTCTCTATTTTTTGCTTAGACTTGATTATGAAACTAAATGGAAAAACAAATAAAAAATAAATTACAGTAAGTAAAATAGAAAAAAGAACCTTAATTAAAATATTTGAAATAAAATAAAGCAATTTCCTTATTGGTTCTAAAAGATTTGGATATATAATTGATGTTAACACGAACACAGCACCTAAAGACATACCCACAAGGAAAAAATCATCATTAGTTAAATCTTTAACCGAAGTTAAATATCTAATTGAAAATATAAGTATTAAAACAAGTCCAAGGCAAAGCCCAAACCAGAAATTTTCCCATTGTTTCTTTGATAGATTGGATTTTAATCTTCTGTTAATGTAACTATCAATCACGTTTAAATCTTCCTTTCTTATTATTTTTAAAATAAATCTTATTGTTTTGCTTTTCTTTAATAAGTAATCTATTTCCAATAACTACAGCATCCATATTAGTATTCATAAAGCATTTAAAAGCATCAAATTCATTATTTACAATTGGTTCTCCACGAACATTGAAAGATGTATTAATTAGTACACTACATTTTGTTTTTTTCTTGTACTCATTTAAAATATTATAGAAAAAAGGATTTCTTTTCGAATCTACAGTTTGAACTCTAGCAGAATAATCAACATGCGTTACGGATGGAATAGACGATCTGTTTTGTTTTAATAAATCAAGGCCATGCAAATTTTCATCAACTTTATTTCTAATTTTTGATTTTACATAATATGTTGAAAGCATATATGGTGATTCATCATTAATATCAAAATATTTATTTGCATCTTCTAAAAGAACCGCGGGAGCAAAGGGTCTAAAACTTTCTCTAAATTTAATTTTTTGATTTAAAATACTTTGCATATCGGCATTAGTAGCATCAGCTAAGATAGATCTATTTCCAAGGGCTCTTGGACCAAATTCCATAGAACCTCTAGCAATGCCAACGACCTTCCCACTTGAAATTAAATCAGTAATTTTATCAATCAAAGTGTGCTCATCAAGGTATTCAAAAATGGCACCATTTTTTACAAGAATATCATCTACTGAATAATCATATTCTGGAATAAAAGTTCCTAACAATGACCCTTTCATTGAATCGCTTTTTTGTACAATTCGGTTATTTTGTAATTTCTTATACCATACAAGTAGAGCCGCACCAATACAAGCACCAGAGTCACCAGCTGCAGGTTGTACCCAAATATTTTTGAATTTTGAATGTTGTTTTAAATACCCTATAGAAACAACATTAAGAGAAACACCACCAGCCAGAACTAAATTAGGACAACTAGTGAGCTTATACAAATGGTTAGATAATTTTAGCATAATTTCATTAATTACGACTTGTAAACTGCATGCAATATCCATTTCTTTTTGCGTAATTGGAGAATCCATTTTTCTAGGTTTTCCACCAAATAACTTATTGAAATTAGAGTTAGTCATCCTAAGACCTGTAGTATAGCCAAAATATTTTTGGTTTAACTTTATAGAACCATCATCATATATAGTAACTATTTCATTTTTTATTAAATCAACATATACAGGTTTGCCATATGGTGCAAGGCCCATAAGTTTATATTCGCCACTATTAATTTTAAAACCAGTGTAATAAGTAAATGCAGAATAAAGCAATCCAACAGAATCTGGAAATCTCATAGATTTAAGTAAAGTAATATCATTGCTTTTTCCAATGCCAAGTGTTAAAGTGTCCCATTCGCCAACCCCGTCAACAGTCATAATAGCAGCTTCATCAAAAGGAGAAGGATAAAAAGCACTAGCAGCATGGGATAAATGATGAGGATAAAAATAGATTTTTTTCTTTTTTAAACCCAACTCCTTTAAAATTTCTCTTTCCAGCCATAAGTTTTTATTAAGCCATTTTGGTATTGAATATAAGAAACTTAAAAGACCTTTAGGAGAATTTAAATAGTGAATAGTAAGTATTCTAGAAAATTTATTTAAGTAATCTTCGTAAAAAACAATATAATCTATATCATTAATATCTTTATGAACTGTGTTTAAACAAAAATTAATTGAATTGTTTGGAAATGAATTATCTCCTTTTTTTCTCGTAAAACGTTCTTCACTAGCAGCACACACAATTTCTCCATCTTTAATAATACATGCAGCGGAATCATGGTAATAAGCCGATATTCCTAATATGTATTTTTCCATAGCACCACATCCTACATATTATAATATCACTTTTATACACACAAAAAAAGAAAAATAACTAATTATTTTTCTTTATCTGTTGAAATGTAATAATAAATATAATAGCAAGCCCACCAATTAGCAAATACAACCAAACAGGTATAATTGACCAATACCTTACTAAATTAAACACTATATTTAATATAAGTGTAATTAGGCCAACTATAAATAACGTATTATGTTCAAATATTGTATCTAATACAATCATTAATATACTCAAGATTCCGACAACAATAGTAACCGTAATAGATCCTTCAAAAATTAATATTATAAACACTAATAGAGGAATAAATATCTCTAAAAATATATTAAACGATTTGGATTTATTAGTAACAACATTTGTAAAAACATAAGTATAAAATAAGTAAGGAATAAATCTAAGAATATGCAATATAGATGAACTTACATCTAATATGTTAATCAAATTATAATACGGCAACAACACAAACAATAATGCAGTAAAAAACTTAGATTTATTATTTCTAAATACATATGAAATCAAAACAAATACTATCATATCAAGCAAAGCTAATTGGATATTAAAGGTTATGTAGTTAAATATAGAGTATAAAGAAATCAAACCAAATAAATAAAAAACAAAATTTACAGGTCTCAACCAATTATCTTTATCAAAAATACTTACAATTAGGAATCCCAATATCCACATAATAATAACATTTAATCTAAATAACATATTTAGTTTTATAGGAATAATACACCATAACAATAAAAAGTATGAGAATATAAAATATGTATTTTTAAGAGCTTTATTATTAGTATTAACACTAATAACAAAAAATATATTCGACCATATAACTATGTGAGATAGAAAACTAAGATTAGTGAAATTACAAAGCATAAATGAAGTAGAAGAACAAAGTAAAATAATAAAAATTGGTTGTAAAATCAATTCACCTAAAAATTTACGTTCGTAATCCTTAATAAAAGTAACAGAAATAGAAATTAAAACATTTAATAAGCATATTATAACAGGCATAGCACAATAATCACTAAAATAAGATATAAAAGAATTAATAAATAATAAACAATTAGTAATAATTAAACAGGGTAAAAACATATTATTCTTTTGTTTTGAAATATATGCAAAAATATAAAAAATGATAATTGAAATAGAGCTGGATATAATAGCGATATTAAACGGTAATTGTTTATAACAATATAGGAAAATTAAGCAAGGTATAGTTATAAACATAAATATTCTGCATGATGTTTTTTTCGTTTTAAATAACAAAATCAATAGATTTAAGATATAAATAATATCACATATAAGTACGAGAATATCTTTTGAAGAAATAACGTTCTCTATTAAAATAAAAGCAAAGTATATAAACGAAAAAATATAACAAAAGCATGAAAAATCCTTAAACTTATTATAATTAAATATATTTAATATTAACAACATAGAAATAAAAATAATAGAAAATATATCTAAATCATTTATAAAATTAATTATTAAACTTATAAAACTTGCAAATATTGTTAAAAATGAAGTAAATAAGAAAAATTTATTATTGAATTTTTTATATGAAACAGCAAGAACAAGCGTACTTAAAAAGAAAACAGTAGCAACAAACAATTTATTACCATTGCCAAATAATGAAAAATAATCACCAAACAATGAAAAATACCCACATGAATAAAAGCACGCAATTATAAGAGCACAACCTATAACAAAATAAGAATTAGAAGTATATAGGAGATTCTTTTTCTTAGACAATACATAGGATAATATAATGAATATAAACCCGAATAATAATAAGATAATAGATTTAATATAATCCTCGATTAATTTCCAAGAAGAACTAGCAAACATAAAACCGGAAATTAGTATTAAAATCATTCCTAAATTCAATAGAAAATTAGTTCTAAAATTACTATTTTCATTTTTTGAATCATTCTTTTCAATTTCACCTAAGACAATAAAACTTAAAATAGAAGAAATAATATTTAAAAATATAAAAATAATTGACCATGTTCTTATAGAAGAACGTTTACTAAGAAGTTGTTCATCACTAAGTGAACTATAATCTAAGTATAAAATTCCACTTACTATAAGTGGAACACCAAATAAAGAACCAATTATAGTAATAATAAATAAAGAACCCAATATGATATTAAGAATACCAACTGTTTTAAGCAAACTTTTTTTCATAAAAATCCTCCTCTTAAAATTAATTATACTCTAAACACTAAATAATGCAAATAAAAAACAAAGCCAAAAACTTTGTTAATTCACAGATTCTTTTTTCTTCTTTTTCTTAGAAGCAGATGTAACTTTAAAGGTTTCTCTAACTTCTAATAGTTTTGATAAAGAAAGAGCATTTAAATTTGTCTCAGTATATCCTTTTTCAAATCTAATTTTATTTTTTAGATAAGATTCTACTTCAGAATTAAGAGCTTTTATACTATCAGAACAAATGTCATAAACTTCAGCAATAATTAAATCTTTTGTCCTATTAAGGAGTAAAGTTCCTTCATTTAAAGATTTATTATTTTGCTTACATGGAATTTCAAGAAATTCATCTTCCATACAAGACAGTAGATTATTTACTAAAGATGTTTCAACAAATTTTTTAATGTGATTATTTACATAAGATTCAACCCTAAGAGTATCTATATTTTTTTGATAATTCAATAGGGTTCTCTCTAAAATTTGTGTTCTCTCATTACTTGCCTCATACCTATTGCTTCGTAAAGAATAATCACCATCACGAATAATTTTACAATACAATTCTTGGTAATACAAATCATAAATATTTTTAGTTAACATATCAACAGGTAAATTACCAAGAATATCATAAAATTTATCACTAATTAAATCAAATTCTATAGTAGAATTATTAGACTGAGCAATCATCTTTAATTGTTTAAGTATTCCACCTATCTCTGATTCTAAAATTTCTAGGATCCCCTTTTTCTCATTGGCTAAACAATCTGATGATGATGTTTGCAAAAATTCAGAAAAATTGCTTGATATTTTACTAACCATACTAAACACCACCTATATTAAAAATATAACATATGATTTAGCCATATGCAATTACTAAATAAAAAAAATTGCTAAAACTTAATTGTTATACTATACTAGTTATATAGGGAGGAATAGTAAATGAGCGAATATAAAATAGTAGATGGAAATCATGCATGTGCCTATATTTCTTATAAAATGACTGAATTAGCAGGTATATATCCAATAACGCCTGCATCTACAATGGCTGAACATATAGACAAATGGAGTAGTAGTAATGAACTTAATTTCTTTGGAGATAAAGTAAAAGTAATAGAAATGCAAAGTGAAGCTGGCGCAATAGGATTAGTACACGGTGCACTTCAATCTGGAGCTTTATCTAGCACCTATACCGCAAGTCAAGGGTTATTGTTAATGATTCCAAATTTATATAAAATAGCAGGAGAACTATTACCAGGAGTTATAAATGTAGCAGCAAGATCAATAGCGACACACGCATTATCTATATTCTGTGACCATCAAGACATATATGCAACAAGACAAACAGGATGTGCCATACTATTTTCATCATCAGTACAACAAGTTATGGATTTAACGCCCATAAGTTACCTCTCAGCGCTAAAGGGAAGTATACCATTTATAAATGCATTTGATGGTTTTAGAACAAGTCACGAATTACAAAAAATAAAAATGATTGATATAGAAAAAATAAAGGACTTAATAGATCAAGAAGCATTAGAAAAATTTAGAAGTAAAGCCCTAAATCCAGGGAAAAAAATAACACGTGGAACTACTCAAAATGATGATGTATATTTTCAAAATATGGAATCGAGAAACTCATATTATGATAGATTACCATACATAGTTGAAGAATACATGAATGAAATAAACAAAATAACAAATGAAAACTATAAACTATTTAATTATTATGGAAGTAAAAATGCTACTAGAATAATAGTGGCAATGGGTTCTGTATGTGAAACAATAAAAGAAACTATAGATTATTTAAATGAAAGAAATGAAAATGTCGGATTAATAGAAGTACACTTATATAGACCGTTTAGTATAAAACACATATTAGATGTATTACCCCCTTCTGTAGAAAAAATAGCTGTATTAGATAGAACAAAAGAAAGTGGAAGTTCCGGAGAACCATTATATTTAGATGTAGTAAATGCGTTTAAAGAAAAAAATATACACATAATTGGTGGAAGATATGGCATCTCAAGCAAAGATGTTGCACCAAAAGATATAAAAGCAGTGTATGACTTTTTAAATAATAAAGATAGTTTTAACAATTTTACTGTAGGAATAAATGACGACATAACAAGTAGAAGTATTAAAGTTGATGACAGCTTTTCGATAGAAAGTAAAAACGCAGAAATATTGATATATGGATACGGTAGTGATGGCATGGTAAGTGCTTCAAAAAATATAATGAAAATAATAGGTGATAAGACAGAAAAATTTGTGCAAGGCTATTTTCAATATGACAGCAAGAAATCTGGAGGTGTTACAAGAAGTCACCTAAGAATAAGCAATACTAAAATAAGAGCACCTTACTACATAACATCATCAGAATTAATAGTATGTACAAAAGCAAGTTACTTATCACAATTTGATATGCTAGATTACATCAAACAAAACGGAACCTTTATACTAAATTCAAGTTTGAGTGACGAAGAATGTCTTAAGTTAATACCAGAAGAAATGATAAAAATAATTAAAGAAAAAAATATACACTTTTACATAGTGGACGCATTAAAATTATCATCAGAAAGCGGTCTAGGCAATAAAATAAGCACAATAATGGAAACAATTATACTAAAATTTATAAATATCTTAAACGAAAAAGAATTTAAAGAAGAAATTAAAAGAAATGTAAAAGAAAAATTCTTAAAAAGAGGCATTGAAATAGTAGAGGCCAATAATAATGTAATAGATAAAGCCTTAGAATATATAAGAAGGGTAGAGGTCAAGACTATAGACAATAAGAAAGACAATAAGAAAATTACCAATGATATAATAATTGACAGTATTAACAAAATGAGAGGGAACGAATTGCCGGTTTCAGCATTTTTAAATCATGCAGATGGTACATATGAAGGCGGAAATACAGTATTTGAAAAGAGAAAAATAAGTGAATATGTTCCTATGTGGATAAAAGAAAATTGCATACAATGTAATCAATGTGCATTTGTATGTCCACATGCAGTAATAAGACCATTTTTATTGAATGACGAAGAAAGCAAAGAAGTGAATGATAAGTATTTGAAAAGCATTGGTAAAGAAGTACAAGATTACAATTTTATGATAGGAGTATCATACAATGATTGTACTGGATGTACCCATTGTGTACAAACATGTCCTGGAAAAAATGGAGAAAAAGCATTAGTAATGAAAAATGTACACGAATTAGCTCAAAAACAGCAAGACGACTATTTGTTTAATAAAGTTACAGATAAAAAAATAGAAAGAAAAAATACAGTGAGATTTAGCCAATTTCAAAAACCAAAATTCGAATATCCAGGCTCTTGTAGTGGATGTGGAGAAACTCCATATTTAAAAGTATTAACGCAAGTTTTGGGAGAAAATTTAATTATATCCAATGCAACTGGATGCTCCTCAATATATGGAGCTAGCCTTCCAAGTACGCCTTACAGTATTCCATGGATTAATTCATTGTTTGAAGATAATGCAGAAATGGGATATGGAATACTAGAAGCACACAAATTAATGAGAAATAGGTTAAAAAATATATTAAAAAATGAAATAAATAATGTTGATAAAGAACAAGCAGATATATATAAAGAGTACATAGATAATTTTGATGATATAGAAATAACAAATAAGATAAGCAATAATATAAAAATAACTAAAGAAATAGCACCATATAAAGAATATTTAAAAACTTCATCAGTTTGGTGTGTAGGTGGAGATGGTTGGGCATACGATATAGGTTATCAAGGAATAGATCATATCCTATCAAGTGGAGAAAATATAAATATATTAGTGTTAGATACAGAAGTATACTCTAATACAGGTGGCCAGTCATCAAAATCAAGTAGAACTGGAAGCGTAGCTTCATTCACAGAATCTGGAAAGAAAACAGAAAAAAAAGATCTAGCTAAAATAGCATTAGTACATAAAAATGTCTATGTTGCACAAATAAGTTTAGGATATAATAAAGAAATGGTAGTTAAGGTTTTTGAAGAAGCAGCTAAATATGATGGCCCATCAATTATTATTGCATATGCGCCATGTATATCACACGGTATAAAAGGTGGTATGAATAATGCATTAGCACATCAGTTATTAGCAGCAGAATGTGGATATTTACCAATATTTAAATATAACCCAGAGGATAAAAAATTAAAATTATATAATAAAGAACCAAACTTTGATAAGTATGAGGACTTCTTAGAATCGGAAACAAGATACAGTATGCTAAAAGCAGTTAATAAAGAGCATGCTAAAGAATTACTTAACAAAAACAAAGAAATTGCAATTGAACGATATATGGAATATAAAAAAATTGAAGAAAGCGAAAAATATTAATAGAACTAATTAAAACCATACATATACTATATGTATAGGAGGTTTTATGGAAATTTATAAAAGCAAACCAAAAAAACTGTTAGAAGTGGATGACAGTATAAGTGTAGTACTTACTAAGAGTGGAATATTATATGTTAGAAATGATATGTTTAAAATTTTAGAAATTACAGATGCTGATACAATATATATTCTAGATAAAGAGGCAAAACTAAGCTATTTAAACCCAAATGGTGAAAAAACGCCAAGGAAACTAGGCTTAGAAAAAGAATATAGATTAATAGTAAATGGTGTAGGATTTGAATATTATTTCTACAATAATTTAGATGATAACAAAAGATATCTATTTGACCAAAACTTAAATGTATTGGCAACAAATCCAGAAGGAACAGAAAAAGTGACTGAAGATAAACAAAATATAAGAGCTTCGCTTTTATTTAGAAATAATGCAGTTATTTATGAAAAAATCAGCAGTGTAAAGCAAATAGATGATGATTTATATGATATTAAAATGAAAAGGTATATAAAGAAATAACTTTATATACCTTTTTTAACATTATTTTCCTTTAGCTTTTCTAAATCAAGTGACACGCCTCTAAACTTATTAATTGATTTAAATTTTTTAACAATAGTATCTAATATAACCAAATCACTTTTAATTCTTAAATTTAAATAATTAATTTTATCGGAGCTAATACCATTATTAAATTGAGAATTTAAAATCATAATATTAGAAATAAGTATCTTAATAATTTCTGTTTCTATATTAGTTATATCATAAATAGAAGAAGCGTTAAAAATAAGCTCTAATTTCTTTGGAATAGATATTCCAAGTAAATCAAATCTACTTTTCTCGAATTCTTCATCATAATCATCTAACATAACACAAGAATTTCTATATGTTTCAACTATTTCATCTGTACTTAAATTTTGTCTTCTAATTAAAGTTTTACACATCTTAATTGAGGGTGAATCTGATGAAACGTTGTTTTTTGATAAATGATTTACAGAAAGTAATAAATCGATAGGTAGTTTTCGTTTACCATCACTAAAATATTCATATTCTAGTATAGGGAATTTACTTATATACAGTTTTCTCTGTTCGTTCGTTAAAACAGTATTAAAGACTTGGTCTAAATGCACTGGAAGATCATTTACATATCTCTGATCAATATGTAGTGTTTTAATTCTGCTTTTAACTTCTTCTATAGCACTCTTTACAAGTAAGTTGTAATACTCAGGATTAATAGATTTAACATATCGAAGAGATTCTACATATCCATTTAATGCAGCATCACTTTCAATACTAATTGCATCATAATTATCGACGTAGTATTTATCTCCTAAAAACATATGTAAAATCGTATCTTTTGCTATTTTTAGAGAAGTATATGTACTTTTAGTTTTTGTTGCTTGCCTGCAGTGATCTATCTCATGAAAAATAGTTTCAAAATATCTAAAATTAGATTTCATTGTATCAGAAAACATATCACTATTCAAAGTCAGACTATTATTAGGATAAGTTAAATAAAGACCTCTACATATTTTGCCATCTGATGGTGGTATATAACTAACAGAACATTTGCAAGATAAACCATTAAGCTTAGCAATTATTTGAGTAAAGCGATTAAAGTAAAACTGAAAAGATTTAACTGGTAATTTTTTATCAATATAATCAGGATTTAAAAGTTTGGAAAAGAAATAATCACAATGCGATTTATTAATATCTAAATCGTCTAATTTTCCACTGCTAAAAAATATAAACATATCAGAAAATGTTTCAAATGATATAGGTAAGTCATTCACAATAATATCCGTATAATAATTTTTAATTGAGTTTAACATTGAAAGATAATTTGAAGAATTTCTAATTTGTAAAAATTTTAAAGCAGTCTCATCATATCTACCGAGATTAACCATATGGATATTATTTAAAACAGGGTTAGAAAAATATTCTATAGGAGAATTATATCTACCTTTAACGAAAAAATTGAAATATCTATTAAGAATAACAAAATTATTTGGTTTATAATCACTTACCATACGTTTAATCATTTCATATACATAACAGTCTATAGAAACCAAATATTCTTCTTTTGTATAATAAGTATCAAAAAAATCAGTGCTTTTGTCAAAGTCAACTAGGCGTTTGCAATATTCATCACTAGAAAGGATTTTCTTAATGACATCAAAATCAACTTCAGGAATCAAATCTATATTATTCATTTAACCTTTCCTTCCTTTTTATTCCTAAAATATTGAGCAGCACAAAGCAAATAATATTCATATTTCTTTTCATCATTTTTTTCCTTTGCTTTTTGAGCCAATTTGTAATAGTACATACCTAGTTCCTCATCTGTTAATTCTGTCTCATCAATTACTCTATAGCTTTTTTCCATAAAAACCTCCAAACATAACTAACATTATTATAAATAATATTGGAAAAAATAGTAACCCATTTGACCAAATTTTACATTATTTTTAAACAAAAAAAGAGGCTGATCCCCCGAACAGCCTCAAAAAGAATAAAAAGGGGTTGGCTAGTGTGATACTAGCACCAATTCGCCTAAACCGAACTGGTGATGTATATACTAACTCAACAACACAATTTTGTCAATAAAAAAGTAATAAAATTTAAAAAAAATAATATATTTACAATATAATCGAAAAGATGTAAAATAAAATATAAAATTAAAGGAGAAATGCGCATGATTACTATAGAAAAAATAGTTAGTAACATATGGAAAACAGCACGAGAAAATGAAGACGCCAAACATTTAAGTTCAAAAAAAATAATGATTGTAATAAGAGACTATAAAAATCTGAGAAACTATACAAAAGAAACATGCTTTGATTCAATTACAACATACCAAGAATTATCATGCTTATTTTTATCAATAATAACAAATGGTTTATCAGATGACAGAAAAACAAATTGTGAAATAGCATTTGATACATGCCTAAATTTATGTGAAAAAGAAATAAAAGACGTTGATTCAACAACATTAACAAAATTAAAAAGTGTATTTATAAGTTATATCTCAAAATTGGAAAATTGTCCAACAATTAATGGAGTCCTAGAATATCTATTAAAGGCTTATACAACAACGAAAAAAGAAAATACTGGTAAATCCAAAATTAAAGGCATTATTACGCAAATGTAAGGTGCTTTTTTTGCGTATAATTAACAAATTTTAAAAATTTTATCAAACATATTTATGATAAAATATAGTTGGTGGTTAAAATGAGCTTACAGAACATAAAAGGAATTGGACCAAAAAGTGAAAACATATTGAATAAAATGGGTATATTAAACACAAATGACCTTATTACATATTACCCATACAGATACAATATAATTGAAGTTAAACCTTTATTAGAACAAGAAAATTTAAACAGAATAGTAGTTAAAGGAAGAATAAGCAGTACCCCAACACTGGCATACTTTAAAAAGAAAATGAATTGTATCAGATTTAAAGCGGAAGTAGAATCAAAATTAATCAATATTGTAATATTTAATAGACAATTTTTAAAACCATACTTATCAATAAACAAAGAAATTATTATTATAGGTAAATACGACGCAAATAAAAATACGATATCAGCAAGTGATATAAAGCTAGATATAACAAAAGATAAGACAATTGAATGTATATATCACTGTACATCAGGAATAACAAGTAGACAGTTAAATAACTACATAAATGAAGCTTTAAAATTAGTAAAACCTATAGACTATATACCGGATTATATTAGCAAAAAATACGAATTTCTAGATAAAGTAAACAGTTTACTAATAATTCATAACCCAAAAGATGAACAAACAATAAAAAAAGCGCTAATAAGGCTTAAATATGAAGAATTATTTATTTTTATGTTAAAAATGGAAAGATTGAAGGAACAAAATAAAGAGGAGAGCAATCAATTTGTAAAGCATATAGATGAAAAGTATATAGAAGAATTCGTCAATTTTATTCCATTTAAACTTACTGAAGATCAATATAAGGCGATATTAGATATAAAAGAGGATTTAAACAGTCGAAGAAGAATGAATAGATTAATACAAGGAGATGTAGGAAGCGGAAAAACAGTAGTAGCATTTGCGGCCTGTTACCTAATGTCTAAGATAAATAATCAAAGTGCATTAATGGTTCCAACAGAAATATTGGCTGTGCAGCACTATAATAATATGAAAAAAATGTTACCAATTAATATAGAATTACTAACTGGAACAACTACCAAAAAGAAAAAAACGGAAATAAAAGCAAAACTTTTAAATGGTGAAATAGATGTAATAATAGGTACACATGCATTATTAACAGATGATATAGAGTTTAAAAATTTAGGACTTGTAATAACAGATGAACAACATAGGTTTGGAGTAAATCAAAGACATTCACTAAAAAATAAAGGGAATAAACCAGATGTATTATATATGAGTGCAACTCCAATACCAAGAACATATGCGCTTACAATATATAAAGACATGGACATATCAAATATAAAGACTCTTCCAAACGGAAGAAAACCTGTAAAAACATATCTTAAAAAATATAATCAAATTCAAGAAGTACTACAAATGACTTATGAAGAATTAAAAAAAGGTAATCAAATATTTGTAGTAGCGCCACTTATTGAAGACAGCGAATCTAGTAATATGGAAAATGTAATTGATTTAAAATCAAAATTTGAAAAAGCATTCAAAAATTATAATATTTCTATAGTACATGGTAAGATGAAAAATAAGGAAAAAGAAGAAGTAATGAATAGCTTTAAAGAAAATAAAACAAATATTCTTATAAGTACAACAGTAATAGAAGTAGGAATAGATATACCAAATGCAACAATGATGATTATATTTGATGCATCAAGATTTGGACTATCTACATTACATCAATTAAGAGGAAGAATAGGAAGAGGTACAAAAGAAGGTACATGTATTCTTATAAGCAACAGCGAACACGAAAGATTAAAAGTAATGACAGAGACAAATGATGGATTTGAAATAAGTGAAAATGACTTCAAATTAAGGGGACATGGAGATTTATTTGGAATTAAACAACATGGAGATATGGTATTTAAAATAGCATCCTTAAAAGATGATTATAGAATATTATTACAAGCAAAAGAAGATGCTAGTGAATTTATAGAAACGAAAAATATATATGATTACACTTGTTTAAAAGAAGAATTAGATAAAATTATTTCGCAAGATTAGTAGACAAAAGACCATTTTTGCATACCTTATTATAGGTGATAAAATGGAATTTCAAAAAATGCATGGTATAGGGAATGACTATATATTTATAGATAATCTTGATGGGAAAGAACTTGATATTAAGCCATATATAAAGCAATTGTGTAATAGGAACACGGGAATAGGTTCAGATGGTGTAGTAATAATGGAAAAAAGTGATAAGGCAAACTGTTTTATGAGAATATATAATGCTGATGGATCAGAGGCAGAAATGTGTGGGAATGCAATTAGATGTGTAGCATTATACCTATATGAAAAAGGTATGTTGTTAACGCCAGACTTGAAAATTGACACACTAGCAGGCATAAAAGATCTGCACCTAATTATAAATCATAGAACAAAAGAGGTAGAAAATATAAGAGTTAAAATGGGAATACCCAGTTTTGATGGAAAAGATATAGGTTTAAAAAATAACGAAACATATATCAGAAAACCAATAATTATAAATGGAAAAACACTTGAAATTACAACATTATCAATGGGAAATCCACATACAGTAACATTTGTAGATGATATAGAAAAAGTAGATATAAATGAACTCGGACCAGCAATAGAAAATAATGAATTATTTTTAAATAGAACAAATGTAGAATTTGTAGAAGTAATAGATCGTTTTAGAATAAGAATGAGAGTGTGGGAAAGAGGAAGTAAAGAAACTCTAGCATGTGGAACAGGGGCATGTGCCGCACTAGTCGCATCAGCAATATCGCAAAGAACAAATCGTTCAGTAGATGTTTATATGAGAGATGGTGTATTAAAGGTTTACTGGGACTTTGACAGTACTAGAAATGTATACTTAACAGGACCGGCAGAGACCGTATATACTGGGAAAATTAAAGTGAAAAAATAATTTTAAAAATAATTAATTAAAACTCATTGACTTTTAACTAATTTAATAATATTATTGTATTAGCGTGATAGCAATATTGCGCCTGTGCTCTTACCGAATAAAATGTGAGAGTACATCAACCAAAACCCCCTGAAGTTCCCTCGAAAGAGGGAACACTTTTTGTTTTATAAGGGTTTCTGAGGTTTTTAATTTTTTCTAGATACCAAGCCAGATACCAAAAACCTATTTTCAGATACCAAATTTATTTTTTATTTGAGTTTATTTAAATACCTAGATTTAAACTATCTATGGTATTTTTTACATTAGTAAGATTATTTGGAAACATGTGAGCATAAGTATCTAATGTTTCTTTAGTACTAGCATGTCCTAAATACTTAGATACAGTTGTTACTGGTTGACCAGTATTAATTAATAGAGATGCACAACTATGCCTAAAAGAGTGTAGTGGTATTCTTCTAATATCAGCACTTTCAGCAATTCGTTTATTTATTCTATGCATCATACCAAATGTTAATGGATCTAATTCTCCAAAGATAAACCATTTTTCATTAAATCCATAGTATTTCTTTTTCTCGTTATAAAGATTTACTAAATCATTGTATAAAACATCAGTAAGAGGTAATGTTCTAATACTTTTAGAAGTTTTAGGTGGTGTTAGTTCATAATACTTTTGACTATCTTTAACACTATTAGCTTGTTTTGTAATAGATACTAATTTATTATTCCAGTCTATATCAGACCATTGAAGTCCACGACATTCACCACGACGTAATCCACAATAATATAACATTTCAAACATTGTCTTATCATTTAGATTAGATGCACCAGTAATATATTTTTGAAATTCTTCAAAAGTATAAACATCTTTTTCTTCTTTCATTTCATTAGGATCTTTGAAAAATTCAATTTTTTTATAAAAACGCATTAAATTAATATCATACATTTTCATACCCCAGTTAAGAATAATCTTAAGAAATTTTTGAATATCATTTCTACTAGAACATTTAATAGGTTTATCCCATAGTTCTTGTTGAAATTTGTGATATAGATTACCATCCATATCTTTTAACTTAACATTTTCAAAACTAGTAAAATATCTTCTTCTTTTTAAATATGTTTCCATAGTTCTTCTACGAACTTTATTTTTTTGTGATTCAATATATTGGTCGGTAAGAGTACCAAAGGTCATATCCATATCTCCACCGAACTCAACCTTGTCATTTAAAAACTCTCTTTCAGCATTCATTGCATCTAGTTTAGTTTTATATGCTTGTGAAAATTTCTTCTTCCATTTTCCACTCTTATCTTTTTCGTTCCAATAATATTTATATTTACGACCATCTTTAGTCCATTGATTTTTAGGCAATTTATAGATTCCCATATATCTTTCCTCCTTTGTTGGGATTTATAAATATACCAGTTCGTAACAATTCTATTTTACCATATAAACTGGTAATATTATAAATCATCTTTCTAAATCGTCTTTAGATTTTGAATGTTTTTTTAAATAATCTCTTGTAGTATCAATAGCATAATCAATATCATTTGCTTCATGCCAAGAATAAGGTATATGAAGAATATCAAATATTTTAGTTGTAAGTGAGAATATCTTATCTTGAATTCTTTTCTTAAAATTTTTAAATTCATCTGCTAATTCATCAAATTTATTCTTCCAACTATTTATCTCATCATCTTTTTGGTTAATAATAATTTTTTGATTAGCTATAATTTTATTTTGTTCTTTATATGCTTTACCTGATCTAAAACTATTAACTTCTTCAGTAAGTGATTTAATCTCTAAATCCTTTCTTATATTATCTTCAGCAAGTTCTTTTGAATAAGTAGATAGATTATCTATATCTTCATCTTTATATTGCTTAATAATACCTTTTTTAACAGGATTTAAAATATCTTTAGAAGTTTCTTTATCAACTTTATCAATAAACTCATTTTCACTCTTATTTGCCTCTTTTAATAGTTCATTTTCTTTTTTTATTGCTTTGTTTAAAGCATTTAATTCTTTTTGTTGTTTCATAGCATTAGTTAAATGAGTTTTATCTCCACCAATTTCTCCTCTAAATAGGTTATAACCTTTAGATTTGATAAATTCATTATAATCATCTTGAAGTAGGGTATAAGAAGCATTGCCACCTTTTTGTTTCCAAAATTGATCTGAGTTTAGAAATTTACCTTTAACTGTTTCATAAATATTTTTTCCATTCTCATCTTTCTTTTGAATAGGTACTGATTTCTTTTCTCCTTTTTTATTGGTTATCTCATGTTTTAATTGATGACCATTTTCATCTAGTTCAAATACTTTTCTTTTTACCTCATTAACAACTGGTGTAAAGTAAATATGCATGTGTGGTGTAGATTCATCTAGATGTATTGCTGCATATCTAATATTTTCTTTACCAACATAATCTGCAATGAAGTTAAGACTTTCATCAAAGAATCTTCTTATTTCAGTGGGTAATTCATGTTCTTCATCTATAATTACATGTCTAATTGGTTTACCAGCATTATCTCCAGTTTTGTAAACTTCACCAGTATCTTTAAATTCCATTCCATAATGTTCAAAGAATTCTTGACCACTTGATATTATTAGTCCATTTAATACCTTAGTACTTTTTTTATTTGGATTATAGTTTATATTGTTAGAATAAAGATAATCATAAGTTGAACTAGCAAGAGTAGGACCATCATAACTTATGAGTTCTATATTATATGGAGTTCTATTGCTATCATATTTACCTGAACCTTTTCTTTCTTTTAATTCTTTATCTAATCCACCAATATCTGATGCTTTAAATTTCTCTAATCGTAGTGCTTGTTTACCTGAGTACATTTATTTTTGCCTCCTTTCAAATCTGTTTTTAAAATAATACTCTATCTCACTAGGGCATAATTATATGCCCAACCGTGAGCTAAGGAATATTCCTTAGAATCCTTTATGCTTGTAATAGCTAGAGCCAATATTTGAACTAGTTAGTATTGGCATTCGCTATCACAAGATTAATTAAACGATATACTATATCCTTTAATTAATTTATAATGAATTCACTATCGCCACTTCCAACCTTACAGGTCAGAACGTGCCACTTTCATTCATTATTTTCTGAAGGTTCTTCATAAGTACAATGCCATAATCTTTGATTACCATTTCTTTTATTTGTTATATGAAGACCTTCATGCTCCAACAAACTAAGGTTTCTTTGAATTAAACCTCCAAGTTGTGTTGGAGTTAATAAAATATTTGTTTTAGATAAAATATCTGATATTGTATAATCAAAATCTTTTTTAGAAACTGCATATTTTATAAATAAAAGTAGATTATAATCAGTTTCATCATTTGTATTCTCATCGACAACATTAAATGTTTGATTATCATTTCTTTTTAAATTTAATTCTAATCTACCTAAATCTCTACCTTTATAATCCAAAGTTAGTTTATTATAATCATTCCTTGATTCTTTTAACTTGATAATTCCTGATACATCAGCATTTAATCCAACACTACCCATAGTGTCATTTCTTTTATTTAAGTGATGAGTAACAAGTAATGTGATATTATACTTTTTACATAATTCTTTTAATTTTCTAAATACAACATCATTTATTTCTTGATAGTTATTTAAATCATAACTAGTATCAAATTTTATATCTTTTAACATATCTATAATGACAAATAGTTTTTGATTATCAGATGCTAACTGATGAATATCATATTCAATATCTCTAATATAAAAATCTGATATATCATCTGAATCTATTATGTGAAGTTTATCTAATTTAGGCTTTAAATTCATTAACTTAAATCTTGTTTCTAATTGATTTATATCTCCCTCTGTGGTAATATATAAGACATGAGAGGGATTTACTTTAAATCCTAAAAAATCTTCTCCAGTAGTAAGAGAGAAGGCAAGTTGCTGAGCAAACATTGACTTGCCAACCTTAGGATG
>CAKPCJ010000016.1 GCA_934141575.1 uncultured Bacilli bacterium | reverse complement strand
AGCCATATGTATTAAAGATGATTGTGCAAATGCTATTACAAACATTTTAAAGTAATAATCAAATTACAATTTATTGAGTAAATCAGAATAGTTTTATCTCTTTATGTTAGAATAACCAAAAAAGACAACTCTAAGTCACAATGACCTAGAATTGTCTTTTTCTTTTTTAATATCTCTACCAAAATTATTAATATTATCTTGTGTTAATTGATGCGGTGTTTTTTAATAATCATTTAAATGACAATATAAAATAAAAACTTACGAACAAATAAGATCGTAAGTTGATTTCAAATGGAGCAAATGACCAGAATCGAACTGGCATCCCCACCTTGGCAAGGTGGTATAATAACCATTATACTACATCTGCACAATCAATTGACAAAATAAATTATACAGAAATATAACCTACTTGTCAATATATTTTTATCCTTTCCAAATAGTATATATATTTGCATTATCACTTAATGGCGTAGGATTTGGAATTCTAAGTTTTATAACCATTGGTAATTTAAATGCTCTGCCAAAACCAATACAATTACCAGGTTGAATACACTTTTGTTTATCAATAATACTAGAATCCACATTAGGAATTGTCATCTTTAAGAACTCTATATCATTAGGATGATTGGTTCTAAACAAAATAAAATTAGAACATTGCGAAATAACATTATCATTAAGTTCAGTAGGTCTTTGAGTAACAATAATCAAAATAACACCATACTTCCTACCCTCTTTAGCAATCTTAGAAAAAATATCATATTGCATAATGCTACTATTAAAATCATCATAAATATACTTATGAGCTTCCTCCAAAACTATATGAAAAGGCATTGAAGCTCTAACAGGTAAATTTTTTGAATAATTAAAAATAAATTTTGAAAGTATTTTAACTATGAATTTACCTATTTTTTCATCATATCTTCCCATATTAATTAAAACCATTTGTGCATATCTATTACCATTCTTATATAAATTATCAACATATTGATTTTCATTAATAAAATCCGTACAATCAAAAAGATAATTAAATTCTCCTGTAGCAATAGAATGCAATTTAACTTGAAGTATAGATATATCTTCAGATAATCCCTCATTAATCAATATATTTTCAGAAATAATAGTAAATGAAAGCGCATCTTCTAACAGTTTAAGATCATATTTTTTAAGGCTATCATCCATATACATTTCCAAATCATCATTAATAAATGTTTCTAAAAACGAAGTTACTAAAATTTCTTCAGCAAATGTACCATTTCTAGTAATTTCAAAGCATTTTTTCATGCTTCTTTCATAACCGATGCCTTTAATACTAGTACTTAATGATATATCTTTAGTACTACACAAATTAAGAATATCAAAAACCTCATTTCGTATCTTAGCACTTGTTTTAGAAGAATACATAACAGAAAGAATAGCTTTAGCAATTAAATGATTTTTTAGGGCAACAACATCATTATTATTATTAGAAAATATTCTTACTAATCTCATTACTTTTTCTAATAAAACGATTTGTTCTATTTTAGTAGCATCTAACAACATAGCTATATCATAAACATCTAACAGCCACAAAGGAATAAATAGTTTTCTTTCATCGTCATATACCTTACAAATACTTAAATTACCGAAAGATTTTTTATATTCACCATGAGCATCAAATAAAATTAATCTAGAATTATTCATAAGATTTCTTTTATCATAAAATAATGATTGAAAAATACTAGCCAATCCATATGATTTTCCACTTCCGGTATTACCAAAAATAGCTATATGATGTCCAAATAATTCATCTATATTAACACGATATGGGTAATTATTATATTGTGGCAAAAATCCAAAATTAAAACCTCTAACATCATTAGAAGAAACCAATATATCCATTTCTTCTTTAGAAATAGTTCTAATTGAAGAAGAAAATTTAGGTTTTTTTTCAATTCCAAGAATAAAGTTATTACCAACAAATTCACCAATTAGACTAATAGTTACAACATTAAAATCTATTTGAGTAACTTCACCTAAAATACGCCTATTTTGATCTATAAAAACTAAATGCAAATTCATTAAATCATTTTCTAAAATGATTTCTTTAGAAACTCTAATCTTTGCAATATATTCATCAACATAAATTATTTCACCAGCCACAACAACACACCTCATATTCTACTATAACATTATATAGGTAGTTAAAAAAAAAAGCAACTTATTTGTCACTTTCCAATAAATCAACATCGACCTGATTAATCGAATTAAATCTTTTACTTATTTTTTCAGTAGTAGTATGAATATTTTCAACATCTTTATTAACTGTTTCAATACTTCTTGATAGCTTATCCCATCTTTCTTTATATCTATCAAATTCAACACCCAATTTTCGCAATTCATCATGTATAACAGCAGCGTATTTATCACGTTCCATGTTTTTAATAATCATCTCTATAACACTTAATGTACTAATAAGTGTTGTTGGTGAAGTTAACCAAACACGTTTTTTATACGCATATTCAATTAAATCAGTATGATAAGCATTAACCTCTGCAAAAATAGCTTCTGCAGGTAAAAACATAATAGCTTGATCACTAGTAACTCCAGGTATTATATATTTATTTGAAATATCATCTATATGTTTCTTAAAATCTAGTTTAAATTTCTTAGTAGCTACTTCTCTTTCAAGTTGATTAAGATTTTTATCTACCATAAGTTGATAATTTTCAAGTGGAAATTTTGAATCTATCGCAACAACTCCAAGAGGTTCTGGTGCAAATAAAACACAATCAGCAATATATCCATTATCAAATGAATATTGCATTCTATATATTGAATCATTTTTTTCTCCAAACACACTACTCATTATATGTCTCAAATTAACTTCACCAAATGTTCCCCTACTTTTTTTATCCGTTAAAATACTTTGTAAAGATATAATATCACCAGATAACGTATCTATTTTCTTTTGAGCTTCATCTATTTTAGAAAGTCTCTCAACAATTGAAGTAAATGTCTTATTAGTTTTTTCGAAATTATCATCTATTCTAGAGTTTACTTTATTTTCTATAAGCAATAATCTATCTTCAATTTTTTGGTTTAATTTATCAAAATCAGTATTTAAATTTTTACTAAAATCATCTTTAAAAGTATTAATTTCTTTAACAATATTAACCTCAAATCTGCCTAATCTTTCGGTAGTATCATTATTGTCATTTTTCCTAACCAAAAGAATAGTAACAAGTATTATAAGTATAATTAACAGTAAAATAATTAAATATTCCATATTATCACCAAGATAATTTTAGCATAAAAAAAGCACTTATAAAAGTGCATACTACAAAGTTTTAGAACTTTGTGTTTCAAGTTCTTGAGTATTTTGAAGATGTTGTGCATTAACAACAGAAGGAATTGATGTAACTATTTTTCTGAGAGCTTTAAGTTGTTCTAACGTACTTACTTTAGACTTTGATGCCTGTTTTTCTATACTCTTCGTTCTTAAATCTGAAATATGATTATCATGTGATAATGTAATATTAGAAGGAAGATCATTTTTAATAGAAACATTACTACTAATAATCGTATTAACAGAATCATTTTTTATTTCAGTTGATTTTTCACGACTTAGTTTTATTGAATTACTTTTTTCATCATAATAAAATAAACCTGGCGTTAAACCCGAAACAAACGAGTTTATATCATCTTTAGTTAATTTTTCACCTGTTAAAGTAAATACAACATCAAAAACCTCAGTTTGATCTTTCTTTCTAGGATCTCTGTAAGTTATCTTCCCAGTTTTAGAGTCTACATATCCTATTCTTTTATCACTTTTTAGTGCAGATTGCTTTTTTCCTTCAGCCTTTTCTATTGCAACACCATATTCTTTCCTAATATCATCCAAAGTTTCAGAAGACTTATCTTTTTTAGAATTACCAAACAAAAACTTCTCTACTCGCATATTTTTATATTTACCAATAGACTGTTCAAAAGAATCTATAAGATATTTCTTACCAGGTACAACTTTAGAAGGGTCACTTGGCTTACACATAGACTTTAAAGCCCTTATTGTTATATTATGACTATTAAATGAATACTGAATTTTTTCTCCATTTTCTTGTTTATCACGCAACTGCATAAATAAATTCATCATTTGAACTTGATAAAATTCACTAACTTGCTTAGTTGATAGCTTAGAAACTGTTTTTTTAATACTTTGAATTTGCTTTTCAGCAGATGAAATCATTTCAGTTCTTTGATCCAAAGTTAAGCTAGGATTTTTTAAACTTGCCTTAAGTTCAGAAACAATACTATCTTTACTTGACTGATATGATGAATCAGAGAGTAAAAACTTATTATCTAAAGTTTCAGAAAGTGCTATTTTCTGACAAATATTATCAGCAGAAACTTTTTTAGTAACTGTTACTATATTACCATTTTCATCAGTTTTGGCTTTACCATTCTCATCCAATACTGCATACTTAAATTTATCTTTTTTATCTCTATGAACGCCAAACATACTATTTTTTGTGTAATCCCTCATTACTGCTTTTGCAATAAGTGGAGTAGCAACAACAGCTGCTGGAGCAAGCGCAAGCGCAGTAAGTGCAGGACCAAATCCTAAAACTGTACTAACGGCACCAGCACCAAGAACTGCCAATGAACCAAGCACACCATATCCACCATATTTTAACTTTTCAAGTATTTCTTTAATCTTAGTAACATTATTATTCATAAGATATCACCAAAATTATGATATCATAAAATAAAAAAAGTATAACTTTTTTTTAGTCATACTTTACTATTATATGTAAATTATTTTAAATTCCATTTTATATAAGATTTAAAACCGCCTTCAATATTTACAACATCATATCCCTTTTTAGCTAAAATATTACACAATTTTAAACTACCTTCACCATTTTCACAATAAATATAATATTTTCTATACATATCCAAATAATTATATGGATTATTTGCCAAATCATAAGGATTTATATTAACAGAGTTATGAATATGTCCATCCATATACATTTCATGACTCCTAATATCTATAATATTAACCTTATCAATTAAATCAATAAAATCATTCATAGAAATACTCAAATACATCACCTATTACATTATATGTATAACTAAAAAAAAGAAGACTATATGTCTTCCTCCTTAGTTTCTATTTCAACATCTATTTGTTCAACCTCTTCATTATTCATAGAAGCTATTTTCATAGTAATATTTTCATAAACAAACTCTTGATTCAATTGAAGCTCTTTACCGTTATTAAGTGATATCAACCAATCTCTAAAATTCTTTTTACCTATCTTAGGTGGTACTAAATCTAAATATTCTTTAAAGAAATCTCTAACATTAACTTTAGGATTAACTTCAAATAAGTGATGACCTATCTCTACAATATCAAGTGGAATTTCATCATGCTCATCATATATTTCGCCAACTATTTCCTCAAGAATATCCTCTAAAGTAACAATACCAAGCAACTCACACTCTTTTAAATTATTAACTACAATAGCCATATGACTCTTACTCTTTTGAAGTTTAGTTAACGCTAAAGGAAGTCTTCTACACTCAGAAATCAGTATAGGTTCGCGAACCAATTCCTTAACATTTATATTTTTATCTTCGAGTAAACATCTAAAAGCATCGCTTTCATGTAAAATACCTATGACTTCATCATGTTTACTATTCAAAACTGGTATTCTAGAATATCCATGTTCTTCATAAGCTTTTTTAATATCATCAATACCAGAATTTTCATCCAAATAAACGACATCCTCCATACTAACCATTATATGTCTTATTTGTTTATCATCAAATTCTAAAGCACTTTCAATAAGTTCCCTTTCATCTTGATTAATAACTCCCTCTGATTCAATAGTTTGAACAATTTCCAAAAGTTCAGATTGAGTAGCAGTTACATCTTTTTTATGATGACCTCTTTCTCTGAAAAAACTCTCAATTTTACTAACAACAAAACCTATTGGATAAGTTATAAAAATTAGCACTTTCAAAACATAAATCATACTAAGAACAATAGACTCTGGATGAGATTTTGCTATTATCTTAGGAGTTATTTCACCAAATATCAATATAACTACAGTCATAACAACCGTTGAATAAAATACACCGCTTACGCCAAATAAACTACTAAACAAAAAAGTTGCTAGTGAAGATGCTGCAATATTAACTATATTATTAAAAATCAATAAAGTTGTTATTACAAAAGAAAAATCACCAGACAAATGATAAACGGCAATAGCCTTCTTATTACCTCGTTTTGCCTTTCTTTTTATTTTAATCATATTCATACTAGAAAACGCAGTTTCAAGCATAGAAAACATTCCAGATAATAAAACTAAAACAACTAAAATACATATATACGTCGGGGCCATATAGTAAAGCTTCAACTTCCTTTCAATATAAGTATATTATATCAAATATAAAAAAAGAAGTATATAAAATTATCAAAATATAAGTTATAATATAAAAAGAAAGAGGTAATAAATATGGTTAAGTACGTTGAAGACTGGAAAGAATATACATGTATAGATACTGGTGACGGAGAAAAATTGGAAAAAATTGGAAATATAACTGTTAGAAGACCAGATCCATGGTGTATATGGAAAAAAGAAGAAGAAAACACTTGGAATAAGGTAGATGCACATTATCATAGAAGCAACAGTGGTGGTGGTTATTGGGAATACAAGAAAAAAATAAACGAATTTTGGAATATAAAATATAAAGACTATACATTCAGAATTTCTCTAACTCCATTTAAACACATAGGTTTATTTCCAGAACAAGCATACAACTGGAATTTCATAGAAGAAAAACTAAAAAACACAAAAGATAAAAAAGTACTAAATTTATTTTCATACACTGGAGCAGCCTCAGTAGTAGCAGCAAAAAATGGAGCATCTGTAACACAAGTAGACGCCGCAAAAGGAATGAATGAATGGTCCAAAGAAAACGCAAAACTAAATGAAGTTGATAATAGAATAAGATTCATCACAGACGATGTAATAAAATTTGTTGAAAGAGAAATTAGACGTGGAAATAAATATGACGCTATTATAATGGACCCCCCAAGTTATGGAAGAGGTCCTAATAAAGAATTATGGCGCTTAGAAGATAATCTATACGAACTTATAGAAAAAACAATGCAATTATTATCAGAAGACCCATTATTTGTCATAGTAAATTGCTACAGTAGTGGAATAACTCCACTAATACTAAACAATCTCTTAAACAAAACAATAAAAAAGACTTATAATGGAAATATTGAAACAAATGAACTTGGATTACCAATTCAAAATCAAAACATGATATTGCCATGTGGTATATATGGCAGGTGGTATAAATGAAATTAAACGTAATATATGAAGATAATCATATAATTGTAGTTGAAAAACCAGCAAATATACCAAGTCAAAAAGATAACACCAATGACATAGATATGTTAACAATCATTAAAGATTATTTAAAAGAAAAATATGATAAAAAAGGCAATGTATATCTAGGATTAGTGCATAGATTAGATAGACCAGTAGGTGGAATAATGGTGTTTGCTAAAACATCAAAAGCAGCATCAAGATTAAGTGACCAAATAAGAAAAAACGAATTCAAAAAAACATATATTGCAATAGTAGATGGGGCACTTAAACAAAAACAAGGAACATGGAAAGATTATCTAATCAAAAACGAAAAAACGAACATAACAACTACTACCACAAAAGAAAAGGGAAAAGAAGCAATACTAGATTACAAAGTAATTGATGAAAAAAATAACTTAAGTATGTTAAAAATAAATTTAAAAACAGGAAGATCTCATCAAATAAGAGTACAAACATCTAGCAGAGGATATCCGATAGTTGGAGATAGCAAATATGGAAAAAATGAAGGAAAAATAAACATTGCATTATTTGCATATGAATTATCATTCATACATCCTACAAAAAAAGAGCAAATGACTTTTAAATTAAATTTACCAAACAGATATCCATATAATATATTTAATTTATAGGATATTACTATATACCAAATTAATTTTCAAACATATAATAAAGCGAATGTGAGGTGTTTATTATGTGTTGTGGAAATCAAGGGAAAACAGGATGTGGATTTAGCTTTTTACTAGTATTATTCATACTATTAGTAATAATAATATTCTAAAAATAGGGCACTATAAAGTGTCCTTTTTAATTTTATTAGCATTAATTAAAATATCTTTTCCATACCTATTTTTAAGTTCATCAACAACACTTTGAACCTTAGAAAAATCTTCATTTTCTTCATCAAACAAAGACAATTGTTTACAAGAAGAATTACTAAAATTAGTAACTCTAATGCCAATAAGCCTTATAGGTTCACCATTCCACATAATTCTAAGTAATCCTTTAGCAACATTATAAATGTCGTGAGTAGTATTAATTGAATCATTCAAAGTCTTTTGATGTGAATAAACTTTAAAAGAAGAACTTTTAAGAATAAGTACAACTGTATGACAATAATAATTAAGTTTTCTAAGTCTAAAACCAACCATTTCACATAAATCTTGAATTTTTTCATCAAGAATATTTAAATCTTCAATATCGCTAGGAAACGTTTCAGAATTACTTATACCTTCCTGCTTGTCTTCTTCATATACTAAACTATCATCAATACCATTTGCGTAATTCTTCATTAAAATAGCTCTACTCTTAAAATGCTTAAAAAGTAAATTACTATCAGCATGTGCAAGATCATATATAGTATTAATTCCCATTTTTTTAAGCACAGCCGCACTTTTTCTACCAACCATAAATAAATCATCAACAGGTAAAACCCACATTTTAGAAGGTATTTCATTCATAAAAAGAGTATGTACTTTATTTGGTTTTTCAAAATCAGAAGCCATCTTTGCACACAATTTATTATTAGCAATACCTATATTAACTGTAAATCCAAAATTAGCATATATTTCCTTACTCATTCTTTGAGCAAGGAATAAAGGATCACCAAATATTTTATAAGTACCAGTCATATCCAAAAAACATTCATCAATAGAGAATCTTTCTATATCAGGAGTAAAATTACAAAGATAGTTATATAACTGATCAGAATACTTTTTATAAATAGAATGATCTGATTGAATAACAACTAGTTTAGGACACTTTTTTCTAGCCTGATACAAAGTTTCAGCAGTAACTATTCCATATTTCTTAGCAACTGGACTCTTAGCAAGTACAACACCATGTCTCATGGATTCATCCCCACCAATAACAGAAGGTATTTCACGCAAGTCAACTTTAAATCCATTTTTTAATCTTTCTACTGCAGTCCACGATAAAAAAGCATTATTAACATCTACATGAAAAATTATTCTATCCATAGAATCACCAAAAAAATTATATCAAACATATTTTCGAATTTCAAGAAATAAAAAAACTATTATATAAAATAATAGTTAATTAATTCTTTCAACATTTATTTTTGCTGTTTTAACAAGTACTTTGCCCTTATTATAAGGACTTATAAAACTGTACTTATTCTTTTCTTCAGTTGGCTCAAGTTCCATAATACTTTCTTCTGATCTTATATAAGGCATACTATCATCATTTAACGCAAATACCAAAATATTACCAGTTATTGACTCATATTGCTTAATAGATCCCTTAATAACAACAGGTGCCGTATCTACACTAACAGTATCATTTTCATTATATCTTAAAATATACAAACCATCACATGGAATAATTTGATTAAAATCATCATATCGTATGAATCTTCTATTAGTTATTTCATCTAATTTTGAGCCAACATTTGACGGTGAAACAAAAATTTCACTTTTTCTATATATACTAACAAGATTATACTTTTCATTTCCAACTGGCTCAACACGTTTTGCCTTAGACAAATATTTAGAAATAACATCTGAATCCTTAGAACCATTCAACAAATAAACTAAATGACATGACTCATTACTTTGAAACTCACGCAAATTTCCATTAAAATTCATAGGCAAACTAGTAAAACTATAAGTTTCATCATCATTTAATTTTAAAGCTTTTAACGTCTTTTTTGTTAAAATACCACCTACATCGTCAAAAAATAATATATATTCACAGTCCATCTCAAAACCTCCTATATAATGTATATTATAAAAAAATATATTTAGAATGTCAATAAAAAGCGTATAAAATACGCTAAAATATAACTTTATCTTCGACAATATTATCCTTAAATTTATAATATTTTGCAGGTTTACCAACTTTTCTAACACCTGTATAATTAACCTCATCTATTAAGTTAAGAGATAAAAATTTCTTTCTAAAATTACGTCTATCTATTTCTTTATTTAATAATGTACTATAAATTTTAGTTAATTGAGGCATTGTAAAATATTCTGGCAACAATGCTCTAACTATATTAGATTTAAGAATTATTTTCTTTAAATACTCAATTGAATCATTCAAAATTTGATTATGATCATATCCTAAATCTGGTAGTTCAGACAATTTAAACCAACGTTTATTTTCATCCTCTTTAATCAATTTACATTGTTCATTGCTAACAAGTGCAACATAAGTAACAGCAACCATTCTAACAACACTAGTTCTTTTAGGATCACTATAAATTCCAAATTGTTCCATATAGAAATCATTCATTGAAATTTTCTCAGATAATTCCCTACGAATTCCAGATTCTATATCTTCATCATTATATATCGCACCACCAGTAAGGATCCACCTACCAGAATAAGGACCAGCATGTTCTTTAACTAATAATACCTTAATTGAACTACCTTCGACTGTAAATAAAGACACTATACCATGTATACCTTGCCTAACATATTTTTTATTTAATAAATCCATACCATCACCTCAGCGTATTATATACACATAATACCACTATTAACACCCAAAGTCAATAAAAAAAGTATGCACACGCATACTAATCATTAATAACATTATTAAAATCTGGATTAGATATAAGTTTAAGACAGCTATTAACACTATGGCCAGTTTCACTAGAATCACTAATATTAATTAAGTTCATAACCATCTTAACAAGCGCTATCAAAAAGAATACAGCAACTGCAGCAAATACACGTTTTAGTAATAAACTTTGAATCTTTTTACGATCTTCATCCTTACTAGTAATAACCATCTTACCTAAATCTATCATTGCAAGAACTATTAACAATATTGGAATTGCTATTTGAATAATAGTAACAATAATACCAACTAAATTAACTATATCATAAAATTGTCCATTAGTTGTATCACAAAAGTCTTGAAATAAAAAATACATACAAATCCCTCTCTTCATTGAATATATATTATACAATTAATCATATTTTGTCAAGAAAAAAAGACTTCCTAGAAGTCTTAATTTTATTTACAATCTTTTTTAGAACCAGGTTTACAACATTTACCTAAAGTAGAATTGTATTCTGTATAAGTAGATTCATTACTACAGTTACCATTATCCCAACTAGAAGAATCCCAAGGGTTATTTATAACTTCCCAACAGTGTTTCATTTCGTCTCCACCAACTAAACTTACAACCATTTTAACAATAGTTACAATGAAGAAGATTGCTGCTGCTAAAACGATTTTCTTAACTAAACCTGTTGTTGCTTTTTTAACTTCATCATCTTTACTTGCTACTACTGCTTTTCCTAAGCTTATTAAACCAAGTACAACTAATATTATTGGAATTGCTATTTGGAATATTGAAACTATCTTACCAACTAAAACAATTATATCTTCAGCATCATTACATACTGTAGATGTCGCATCTGCTATAAAATTCAAACCTAACATTTATTTCACCACCTTTATTTACTCCAATCAGGAGTAGTAACATATTTCCAACAAGTACTTTCAGCTGTACTTTTGCTTACTAAGCCAATAACTAGCTTAACTATAGCAACCACAAAGAAAATAGCTGCAGCTAAGACTATCTTTTTTACCAAGCCAGACGTTGCTTTTTTTATTTCATCATCTTTACTTGCTACTACTGCTTTTCCTAAGCTTATTAAACCAAGTACAACTAATATAATAGGTATTACTATCTGGAATATTTGAATTATCTTACCAATCAAATTAAAAATATCACCAACACTATTTCCACCTAACTCCGTACACTTCAAAGCATCAGCAGCATCCAAAAACATCATAACACTATTCATAAATACCTCCATATCCATAGCTATATAATAATATAAACACTATTATTTGTCAATTAATTCCGTAAAATATTGACACTAAAACTTAAATAATCCAAAAACTTTATTCTTTTCATTACTAGAAGTATTCTCTTTAATCTGTCTAGTAAAACCAACCTTAGATAGTAAATCATCCAATAAAGTATGTGCACCTAAACGTTCATCTAAAGGAGGAACATTATAAAATACCTTAGATTTAGACTCATATTCAAAATCCAAAACATCTTTACTGCTAAGCATACTCTTATTAAGAACAATCTTTTTAGAACTTAATTTATCGAATATTTTTCTATCCCTACTAATAAGTTTATTTAACTTAATAGAAGATGGTTCTATTAAGTAAAGAACATCATCACATGCAGATTCTTCTTCAGAATAACCATTAAGATCTACCAAAATCACATTAACATCCTTGTACTGTAACAATACTCTAGCAAAATCTTTTTGATCAACACTAATCATATTTTTATCATTTAAATAATAAAAATCCCTTTTACCTATTTCAACAGCTAAAACAGTATAATTTAATTCTAGCTGTTTTTTTAGCATATATATCAATGTAGTAGCTCCTGCCTGATCAGTAATATTTCTAATACCTAAAATTGTTTGGTGTTTAGTAACCTCACTCGTAACGGTATTATTATTAATAATAATTTTATCTGTAACTGCCTGAGTCAATTCATCCAATTGATGAATATGGGCTACATCTCTATATGTATTAGGATGTTGTAATAAATAATTTATACCATCCTTATTTCTAGTAAAATTATAAATTCCCATAGAAATAAGTTTTGATAAATAAGTATTTGAAGATGATTCTGGATCATCATCCAACACAAATATAACTTTATTCATATCAAGAGCTACTGAAAGCTTCTGAATATTTCTAATGTCTTTATAGTTCTTAATAGCTGTTATATCAAGAATCATCATTTGATAATAAAAATTAGAAAATGTATTTATTATCTCATCAACTTCAAATTCTCCATTCATTGCTTTCATAACTTCTATATCTAAGCTAGCAAGCATAGCACGATATTTATTAGAAATAATAACATACATATTCTAAAATCATCTCCCCAATTAACTTCTTTGATATAATACTTTAGTTTCACCAGAAATAGGCCAATATTTAGTAAGAGAAGATATGACTGGAATATCAACTCTCATAAAAGTCGTAACAACATAATAATGTGTTTTAGTAGCAGTATCTTTAAATTCAAACACACAACCACCTTGTATATTTTTTACACGATTAGTACAATCAGAAGATTGTGCAGAGTAATTTTTTGTGTACAAATTACAGCAATCATTATGAGTTACAGTAAGGCCACCACTACGAGTAGCCATATAATTGTTTATTTCAGCAGAAGCTCTATCATAGCCTTCATATTGTTCAAGCAGAGTAATAACGTGATTCTTAGAGTTGAATGCTCTAGCGTATACAACCGCAAAAGACAATATTGAAACATATACCCCTAAAAATATAAGAACTAAGTTAAACAAAAATGCTCCACCTATCGATTCTCTCATTATTACCCTCCTATCTTAAATACTATTGTTGTCCTGGCATAGATAAACTTGTATTAGTAACATTACCAAATGAATTACTAATCCATCCTGATAATGTTGGCCATAAAAGTGTAATTAATGCTGCAATACCAGCAATAGCAATAATTGTTACTACTGTTAAACTTAATTCACCTGACGCTTTTTCCATTATAAATTCCTCCTTCCATTATGATTTTATTATACCCCATGAATTTTGTAATATCAAGAAATATAAAAATCTTGACGCAAATTTTACATTGCCATTGTTATAACTAATGATATAAGCATAAGAATCATCGCACCACCACCAGTTATAACTAACATAATCATAGTTTTATTTTCCATTTTTCTTAAACGTTCTTTATATTTTACCTCTCTAGACTTAGATTGTAGAGAAGAAACATTTCTAGCAAATATAAGCAATTGTTCTTGTTTATGTTCACCAGAACCAAGACTTAAACGATAAAGAAGTCTCATCATTCTCATTGAATCTCTTACAGGATAAGCTTTTGCAAACTCCATATAAGGATCAACTGACATATCACCAGCATTTATTTTAGATACAAGCTCTTCAAGTCCAGCTTTAAACAAAGGCGGAGCACTTTCAATCGATTTTCCAAGTGCAACTGGTACAGTATAATGTTGAACTAAAATCTCTAAACTCTTTAAATAATAAGGCAACAATAAATCAATTTCATTTAAGTGAATTTTATAATATTTTTTTAACTTCATATATGGAACTTTATACATCATAAATCCAACTATTAAAGTAAGGGCTATATTAACATAATTTAAATTTGAAATAAACATAAAGAAAAATACAATCATCACCGCTACTGCAGATTTTACTCTTTTCATAAATAAGGTTTGAACATCTATGTCATCACCATATCTACTTCTCAAATAAAATTCATAATCTTTTTCTTTTAACAATTGAAAATATTGTTCATTATCTTTTATAAATTTATTACTACTAACAACATTATTTGCTTCCAATACAACAAATAATATAAGTCCAATTATTAATATTTCCATTATTCAGCACCTACATTCTCACAATAATATTTTTCACCATTAAGCAAAAAGTAACTATTAATCAAGATAATTGCATGAAGCAATAAATTTATATACCACAACTTTAAAATGTCATTATAAGTTTCTTGACCAAGTATAAGTTGAATAAGCATTATTAATATATACAAAATTATACCAAATTGAATAAATTGTTTATGAAAGTTCGCCCTATCTACTCTATCTCTATATACAGATTCAACAAGCATATCTATATCATTTAACATGTTTTCTAATGAACCTTCAGAATCTTTCGAACCCTCTTTAGTAATTTGTAAAAATAATTGATGCATATTTTTAATAACATAATAATCATACCTTGAATTCATATATTCTATTGATGCATCAATTGCACCATTTTGATATGCTAAATCAATCATCATTTTTACATCGGATGAAACAGGATCCTCAAGAACACCAGAAGCATAAACGCCCTCAAGTGCTTTAACAAATGATTTAACTGTTTCAAACTCCATTATTACATTTGTTGTATAAACCTGTACTTGTTCGAAAATATATTCACTATAAGTCTTCTTGCAACGCAAATACGCCAAATAAGGAACAAATCCTATACCGACTACAACATATATAAGTGAAATAATTATATTATAAAAATACATATACGAAATAGCGAAAGCAGCAGCGCCCATTATAAGAGCTTGAGTAGTATATTGCTTTGGAGTATATTCAAGTCCCAATTCTTTAGTTTTTTCACGAACCTCTTTGAAAGAATAAGGAGCATATTTATTATAGACATTTGTAGCCTTATTAACTATAAACTTATATACTCGTGCCCCCTCTTGTCTCCTATATATAATTACAACTGCAACTATAATTCCAACTATAAGAATTTCTAACATAAAGCACCTACTTTCTAATCTAATATTTCATCTGTTTCATTATTTGGTATATTATATTTTAACTTCAATCCTTGATTTTCAAGATAACCAATTAAATATTTACTAGGTCTGCCATAAGAAATAAGTCCATCAGCAGTTTTAGAATAAATAATATTTGTACCTGTTTTATTATCATCTGTAACGTAAAATTCAACAACCTCACTAATTTCACGTTGAAAACGCTGATATTTTTGAGAATATTGTCCACGAATATGTACACCCAAATGAATATATCTATATATTGATTTTAGATATTGATCTATATCCTGACTTGTTTCAAGCAAACTATACATTCTTTGCGGAATTAATAATGCACGTTCTGAGTGAATTGTTGATAGTATATTATGTCCAGATGATATAGAGTTACGAACCGCCATAACAGCCTCTGCACTACGAACCTCTGATAGTAAAATCCATTTTGGATTTTGTCTCATACAAGTAACAAGCACATCAGAATAACTTGCTATATTATTAGTTTTCATTGCAACTATATCTCTATGTGGAAATATTCTGTCCAAGTGTAATTCTAAAGTATCTTCTATTGTAACAATTTTTTCATTCTCATAAGTGTTAGAAGCAAGATACTTTACAAATTCTGTTTTACCACTACCAGTTTCACCACTTACAATTATGTTACAATGCCCATGAACGCAATCAATCAAAAAATCATGAATTTGTTCAGTTATATAATCTTCTTTTATAATTTTTTCTTTATTAAGTCTAATTTTAGCTGGAGTTTTTCTTAATGTTAATGCTATCCCATTTTGTGCAATAGAATCATGCACGAAATTAAAACGTAATTCTGCACTTTCAGCATCTAAGAATGGGTAAGCCGCATTAAACGACTTTCCCATTACGTTTGCACACTGAAAAGCAAGTTTTTCCATAAAAGCGTTATCAATACCAGGATTTTCAACCCTGTAAACACCCTTAGATAATGACTTTAACCAAAGTTGTCCATTATTACTATATGAAATATCAGTTATATCATCATCATCCATATATTCTTTCAAATATCCAAAATCTATTTGAGAAAAAACGCCATTATTCATTCTTCTTATCACCTGTTGTTGTAGTACTATTATCTTTAGTAGTATTATCTCCAGGTGTTACAGTAGTATCATTTAGTTCATCTTCTGGAACAAATGCAGTCATTGCATTAATATACTCAACTAAATATTGACTGCTAACTTCCTCTTTTGCTTCTGAATCAGTAAAGTTAACTGTGTTAGGAACTGGTATAAGTTCAACAGAAATGCTAGACAAATACATACATTTTCTAAGTAATAAATGAACATCTGGGTCAACAGCAAAGAATAAATATGCAGGTGTTCTCTCTTCTTCAGTTGTTTCAAATACATTCTTACCAGCACCATCTTTAACAGCTAAAATTTTAATATTACTTAATAATTTTCCAACCATTATGTCACCTTGTTCGTTTCTGCCTTTAAAATATAAATCAATATATCCTCCTGGCATCATAGCATTACCGTAAGTTGTAGCCATAGTAACTGGTAAGTTAAATAATACTTTATCTTCAGGTACTTCAATAAATGCAGCATCTGGCAATTCAGCCTTTGAAATAACAGCAGAGCCAAAGAACATACTGCCAGCTGGAATTAAAGTATTGTAATTAGAATAATAATTAACTATATTTACTTTATCTCTAATTACATTGCTATTTATCATAGCTGGTGGAACTTGAATATATTCAACCATATCCTCAGTTATTAAAGTTCTTGGTTGAATATCAACTTTTGCTACTGGAACTAAAACCGGATTAATTGCTTGTTTAACACGATAGTTATAAGCAACATAAAGTATTAATATACACGCAAGTACACCAAGTATAGTTACAGTATTTTTGTTTTTCAAAAATTTTGTAACTTTTCTTAAAAAATTATTGTTTTTCATATTTCCTCCTAATATTTTGTTTCAATTATCGCATCTATACGATTAGCTATAGTATATGTACCATCGCCAGTTAAATCAGTTGTAAAATTAAACTGATCTGTATCACTAGTAACAGTAAGTGTTACCTTCGGTGGCATCTCTACCACATCGTATATATCTATATAATAAGTTCTGTTTCTTTGAACTGATGCACTCCAACGACGTATGAAGCTTTCAACAAACTTCTCACGTATAATCCTAACCTCCCCATGATACCTATAATAATCTAAATCAACAGCATCATACATAGCAGCTTCAGTAGTTTCCTTGAGTAAATAATAATTATGTTGATCAGAAGTAGTTATATCCTGAAAAAGCATTATAAATCCAACACCGATTACACCTGCAACTACTAACGCAGCTGCCCACATGCTCTCCTTCATAACTACTCACCTCCACTACTAGAAACCTTAGAAGTTTTATATTCATTAGCCCCCAAAGCTTTAAGCTGCCTATATCTTAAATTTATTATATCATAATTTCTAGTAAATACACTACTATCTAATCTATTTAACATTGTACTCCAATAATCATATGAACATCTACTATCACCTGCATATGTACATTTGCTAGGATTATAGCCTGTTAAATCAATATTAGTATAATAATCTTTATTATTATTAAAAATATTATTCATAGTACTTGGTGTTAAAACTATATGATACATTGGCTTGTCCTTAACATAATCGATATTATCAGAGCTTAGTAACCCAGTTTCAAGATATTTTGACCAGTTTCTACCAGGTTGTCTACACAATCTAAGTGGATTTTCGCATTTATAATTTCCTTTACCAGGGAACAGTGAAGTAGTACTAACAACCCTAAAATCCAAACACTCAGAATAATATACGCCCTTTTCAAGACTAGCACCATTATACTTGCAAGCACAGGTACTTTCAGATGGATCACAATCATGATCAGTCAAATCAAGAGCACATAATGCTTTATCCATATTCCATGTTTCTGCAATACCAAAATACTTTCCACTATTCTTATCTTTATCATAATCAGTGGATCCCATTGTTATTTGATAATAATCTGATAAATTAACTTGGCTAACATATTTTTCGTTAGTACTTTCAAATCGTTCTTTTATTGAGGCAGGAACAGAATCAGAAGATAATGTATAATTAGCAACTAAATTCATATTTTCCTCTTTGTAACTGTCTTCAATAGTAACATACATAGTTTTAGTTACTTCGCCTTCATACCATATCTTATACTTGCAAGTATACTTATACCTAGTAGTACAAACAATTTTTCCACATCTGCTAGAAGAACTAGACTCAGAAACATTCTGATAATTCAAATTCAAATCTCCATAATAATATCCCAAACTATATCTAAGTTTTTTTTCAAAAGTTTCACCTTTTCTACTACATTCGTCAACAAAATTATCATAAGAAGTTTCACCAGGACAAAAACTCGAATTACTGCTACAAGAATAAGAAGCAGATCCAAAACTTCTAACACCTGAAGCATAATTATCAATATATCGTTTAAGAACAACTTTTTGAACAAATGTAGACTTAGTAGCACCAGCCAACGGATCTGAAAAAGTTGAATCCTTTAACTTTCTTTCTTCAATATATTCCATCATAGACGATGAATTATCATTCGTATATGTAGCCACAGTATCACTTTTAGTAATCGCTGAATCTGAATCGAATTTTGCAGTAACTTGATTTGTAGTTGAATCCTTCAAATATAAAGTAGGAATAATTTTTAATTTTTCTTCTAAACTTGAAATTGCAAATCTGCCATTTCTATTATAATCTAAATTTTCTGTATGCGTATATGTGATTCCAGATCTAAACGTAACAGTTTGTTGACAAGGAACTTGAACAGTTGATGGACAATTAGTTGCCTGTGATGGACAAGAATTGGATTGAGTACACGTTCCCCAATAAGTATAAGTTTCCTCATCACTATCAATAGTGCTATTCCACGTATATCCATCGTCTTTAAAATGAACCTCTCCATCATTAGGAGCTTCTCCCTTATAGTTGCAATCTTCATCATAGTATTTAACATTTGTAACTCGCCTATTTGCCAAACTTACGCAAACCAAATCGGTATTATAATTAACATTTAGTGAATAAGCTCCACCTGAATAAGTTAAAATATAATCAGATTGATTTGGACTAGTTGTAGAAAAACTTCCTTTTTGATAGCAAAAAGCATTATTATACTGTTGCAACATATCATCGGTAGTAATCATAGTAGAAGTGCTATCTGTTCCAGAACAATATTTAGGATAATTTTTCACATTTGATGTTCCATTTTTATAAGCACTAGTGAATTTATTTTCAGAAGTAATAGAAGTGTCCCAGTACGTATAATATATATGATCAGCTGGGTCTAAATCATCAACAGATTCGGCCGGACATAATCCAACAGTTCTACAGCAAACAGAATCAGTAGGATTCATTGCACAATAGTTTTCTCTAGCAATAGATCCATATAAAGTACCACCACATACACCACAACATTGATCATAATCAGAAGGTGTAGAAGAACTGTGACAATACATAATCCTAGCAGTAGATCCCTCATCAGTGCCGCCACATTTTTCAGTACTAGGCTTGCTTTTCAAAAGCGATAAAACACCATTAAAGCTTACCCAAGTCGACATCGCATAATATTCATCACTATCTGTTCCAGGAGAAATATAATTATTTTTAAAGGTAGATTTAGTTTTTAAATTATATAAATCAAACCCACCAAGTCTAGCTAAATTGCCAGAATTAGCAAGTTCTATATTACTAAATTCCAAAATATCAGAAATTACATATGAAAAATTCGGTCTAAAATAACCACCACCCATATTTTTAGTATATTGTTGTATACCATTTTTATCAATAAATCTATATACGCCACCTGAATCTTGGTTTATAACTCCTACATCAGGTGAATAATTCAAAACCAAATTCAAATTAGAATTATTAATTTCAAGCTTAGAAGAAGTTTTTGATTTCACAGTCAAACCTTCTAACGAAATAGCAATTCCTGGAGCTGCTATTGTAAATGAATAAGTTTTACCATTGACTGTCATTTCTAAGTACAATGTATATTCAACACCATCATTAAGTTCTTCTAAATTTAATATTCCAGCAAAGCCTATATCATCATAAAAATAATTTCCCTCATAATAACCATTAGTATCCTCATTAACAATATAGTTTCTACGTTCATAATTGATGGGTTCATTAGGAAAATCGCCAAATAAAGCAATTTTACCATCGCAGTGTACAGAAGCACCTTTATCGCCTAATAAAGTACTAGGTTTAAAGTAGTTAACACAAGTAGCACTTGTTCCATTTCTTCTTAAATTTCCCTCGCCATTTGTAGATTTAGCATAAACTTTATTTCCTCCATTTTTAGGAACCGCAGCAATTTTATAAACAACACTTTCAAATCCTTTTTCAGAACACTTAGATGCTACTTTATTATTGCCATTCTCATCTACCAAATACTCACCATTACCATTTTTCATATTATAATTACCAAAAGTAGGATTATTAGTATTACAAAAATTTGTAAAAGTTCTATACGCCCATCCACTTATTCTAAGTGTATTATTAGTAATATAAATTCTATTAATACCATAAACATTTCTAGATTGTGTAGTAGTAGCTGCAAACGAATTAAGAGAAAAAACAAAAAAACAAGCACTGAACAATAGTAAAAAAGTTAAAACTCTTTTCAAGAATATCACCTCTATTTCTTTTTACGTTTAACAACAAAATATATTATTCCACCTATGACAATAACTAAAATTACATAAACATACCAATATTTTTTAGAAAACTCCGCAAATTTATTTGTATCTTTTTTATTCACACTATTTTTATAATCATCTATCATTTGTTCAAATTGACCACTAGTTATATTAGAAGAATCATAATTAGGATCACATATCTCTAAGTTTTCAGCTCCTTTGCATAAATCTTCATCGTAATAATAATTATGTGAAGGAATAGTAACTTTTTTTGTTATTTCTAATAATCCCTTACAAGCATGATTATCAGAAACCTTAATAACAAAAGTATGATAAGTATCAGGATATAAATCACTTATAATATTGTTAATATCAACCTTAGAATCTTTGTAATAAACCTCTAATTCATTTGGTAAGTTAGTAATTTGTATACCATATTCATTATCCCTTAAATTACCTAAATATTTAACTTCAAATTTAATAGCGTTAGATAGGGTTCTAAGAGTATTAATATCACTATATGAACAGCCATACTGTCCCTTATACCACTGTTCTGCTAATGAATACCTTGGAAAAGCAATTAACATCAAAACTGAAAAAACAAATACACAAAATTTTTTCACACTATCACACACCTATTATTATATTATCTACAATAAGAATATCATAAATTCTAAAAAAATGTATAATATTTTACATTTTTTTTGCATATGTATACAAAAAAAATACAACTTATGCTAGAATTAATCTGGTGATAATATGAAGAAGGACAAAAAAGGCATAATAGTAATAGCAATATTAAGCGTAATAATAATAGCAATAATAGGTGTATTAATATTAAAGAACGTAAATAATGAAAAATACTTAAAAGAAATTACCTATACAGAACTAAAAGAAAAAATGTTAAATGAAGAAACATTTATCCTATATATAGGAAAAGAAAATTGTTCAGCATGTCAAGCATTTAATCCAACATTTAAAAGTGTAATAAATAAATATAAAATTGAAGTTTTCTATATCGATTTAGAAACACTTAAAGATGAAGAAAAAACAGAATTAACAAACACTGTTAGTTTCACAGGTACACCTACAGTAGCTTTCATAGAAAAAGGAAAAGATAGTTTAAATAGCGACACTAAAATAGTTGGAAATATTGCAGAAAACAAAATAATAACAAAGCTAAAAAATAGAGGATATATAAAATAAAAAAAGTTCTATATTAAATTAAATATAGAACTTTTTCATTATCGTGTTTTCTTATATACTTTTGCTTCTTCTTTTTCTTTCTTTTTCTTTGATACAAGTGTGGCTAGTATTGCTGATGCTGATAACGCTACTGGAACTACTGGTAATTCCATCCCTGTTGGTGGATTTTTTTCATCCTCTGGTTTATCTGGTTCTTCTGTTGTTATATAACAATCATCATGTAATCCTAAATCTACTTCTATTGCTGTTACATATGTCTCCTTCTTAGAATCTTTTATTTCTTCTGATCTTTGCATTATTACATCTAAACTTGTATATG
>CAKPCJ010000015.1 GCA_934141575.1 uncultured Bacilli bacterium | reverse complement strand
GTCAATATTCACTATTAAGTTTTCACCATCGTTTTCATATTTAAAATTAATATCAGTATTATTACATTTACATATTACTTGATTAGGTGATTTTATATTTCTAAAAATCAGTTCGTAATCTCTATAATCTGGAACAATTCCTCTTACACCCTTTATTGGTTTAATGCTAAAAGAGAATTCATTTCTATTAAAAATATATTCTAGTTTATTAACTATATAATACCCCTGTTTATATAACATAGTATTTCCATCATCTTCATACAACTCGTATGAATTGTTTCTACCTGGAAAAATCATTATACTCAACTTTGAATTATTACTTATATTTTTTTCCTTATTCATTGGAATTATTCCGCCTGCTTTTACAAATACTGGATAATCTTCTTTTTTATACAAACCAATATAAATTTTGTCTCCATAATATTTTTTGCCACTTTTAAAGTCATACCATATACCAGATGGCAGAAAGAAGTTCTGCACCACTCTTTTTATTGTATAGTCTCTCTTTTTGGTTATTGGTGATATTAACATTTGTGATCCAAAATAATATTCATTTAGATAATTTGGTTCGTCATATACTTCTTTATTTGTGTAATATAAAGGTTTTATTATTGGTATTGCTTCAAATGAATATTTTGCACCTTCAGAATACAAATATGGAATTAATTCATATCTTAAATTAAGATATGATTTCACTATATAATATGTACTTATTGATCTATTCCATGGCTCCTTTTTATAAAATTCTGATGCGCCAGCATGAAATCTTAGTATTGGACTAAACGTTGCAAACTGAACATTTCGAATATAAAGTTCATCATCTTCTATACCACCATAATATCCACCAACGTCACTGCTTACCCATGAAACACCTATGTTTGCACATCTAGATGTAAAATATGGTAATTTGGCCAAGGTATCATAATCTACTCTTAATCTACCAGTATATACTATACCATTTCTATGTGGTGCGATTAAGGAACCTCTACTTAAAACAACTTGTCTATTTTCACCAAAGTTATTTACAATACTTAAGCACTTGCTTAATATTGTAATATCATTTATTTCTTTTCTATAATCAAGCCAAATTAAATTAATTCCAAAATTTCTATATTTTAATGTAATAGTTGAAATCAATGTTTTAATAAACTTATCATCTAATATATTATATGGAACTAAGTAATCATCACCAAATTTATTTGTATACTTAATTCCATTTGATGGTTCAATGTTTAAACCTAATTTTATGTTATGTCTAATTAAAAAGTTTAAAAATTCTTGTGTGATTTTATCACTAAATTCATACTTTGTATTATCTATTTTTCCATCATTTAGCATTTGTTCGTGCCAGTACCTATCTAATAAGATTATAGATAATGGTATTTCTTTTTTTTCAAACGTTTCTATTAATTTCATTATATCTTCATTGGTGTATTTACAATCTTTGCTATACCACACTCCTAGAGCATATTTTGGTAGCAATTGTGGATAACCAGTTAATTTAAAATAATCATTTAAAGCTAGCTGAAAATCATTTCTATACATAAATAAGTATATGTCTATGTTATTGTTTTCTCTTTTTGAATATAAACCACTTTCTAACATTACCCTCGAATTAGAATCGTCAAATGATGCAAATCCATCTATTGAATATAGTCCTTTTATAGTTCTTATTTGGCTATTTAGGGATGGTTTTATTCCCCCATAATTTCTTATTTCTGGATGACCATAATACCACGCTTTATCAGCACTTAATAACTCAATTCTTAAATTAGAAGCCGGATTTATTTTGTTTCCTCTAAAATTTTGATTTTTCTTATAGAAAAGAGAAAAATACTTTGTACTTATCTTTAATATTTTTTCATCTTCTTCTACACTAAAATCGGGAATTTCAAAATTTCTATTTATTACAAATTCAGTCAATTTATCTTCAAATATACCATTTTCACTATATTCTAACCTTAATAATCTTTCAGTCAAAACAGTTATTCTATATTTTTTGCCTTGAAATACATTTGTCTTATTATTCATATTTATCATTCCCTTTTATTCTATATAAATATTATCATAAATAGGTTAATATCTCAATAACATATTTTTACTTTATTTTTCTTTCCAAATGCCTATTTTTTGATTTTTAGCTGTTTCTTGAGCAATTTTAAGTTCATTTAAATATTTATAATTTCCGTATATATATTTTACTTCTGCATATCCTTGACTTACTAAATCTAATTGTAATAACTCTCCATCAATAAATATCCATGCCAAAAGCCTGTTATATTTATCATATTTATCTGATTCTTGGTCTAGTTCTAATTCTATTTTTTTAGCTGAGTTTAATCTATCACATGTATATTTGCTTGCTTCTTCACCATAAGGTTCTACATTTTCTCCTATTTCAGGTGTATTTACAGCTAAAAACCTTACCTTAATTTCTTCATTATTATAGAGAAATTTTGCAGTATCACCATCTATACACTTTATTAACTTAGTTTCTTCTTTTTCAACGATAATTTCATTATTATTTAAATAAGTTAACGCTATTATAAAAAGTATAAAAATTATAATTCCAGATATTTTTTTCATATTACCTCAAAAAAACTAGTATTATTCTACTACTAGTTCTATTCTCATTCTAACATTTTTGTTTATAGTTAATTTTACAGTATTTCCATTATCTAGTTTTACCGTTTTACTTGATAAGTCTCTTGCAAATATATCTATTAATTCGCCATAATCATCTATAGACTCTGTTTTTGTTCTTATGTATATCAAATATTTTCCCTTTTTTAATGATGAAATATCTAGAGAAGCATCAAACCATGCTTTTTTCTTTGAAAGATTATCTGGTACTCTCAATGTTACTGTATAATCTCCATTATTAATATATCCTATGTTATATGATGTTCTTTCAAATGTTTCCATATTTTCTAAATATATTTCACGTTTAATATCTATAGAATCATCGTAATTTCCACCGACATTGTATGATGTACCTCTAATATATAATTTGTTATTCTTGAATCCAATATCTACATAATCATTGAACATATTATCATTAGTAGGATTATTAACTGTTGTAATATTTCCATTATTTCTTATTGATAGTTCTATAGGTACATAATTTGAATAGAAATTTGTCCTAAATAAATATCCTCTTGTACCTACTGTAACTTTTTTAGAAGTTTCTCTTCCAAATACATTATTTAATAATACAACCGTTTCAAATTCTTTAACCCTAGCTCTAACATACATAAAATAATCACCTTGTTCAACTGAACTCAAATCAACGGAAGCATTTATATTGATATTTGAGTAATTATGTTCATTTAAACTAATTATCTTATCTTGTTTAACCCCATTCACATCTTTTAATATAAGATCATATTTTACATTATAATTTTCTGATAATTCTATGTCATCAATTTTTAAAGTTGCTACTAAATCAAATTTTTGTGTTTCACTATTGTATGTTAATTTAGTTAAATCAAATACACCAGATTTTGAAGTGTAAGTAGTTGGCTCAGGCTCAGGGGTTGGTTCTGGTTCCGGTTTAGAATCTTCTGATGGATTGTTATTATCATTCTTTATATCTCTTATTACTTCTATGTAAGAGGCACTTACATATCCACTCCTATTATTTGGAGAGTTATATATAATTTTATACCACGTTTTGTTTCCATTTATTTCTTGGCCTTCCACCGTTTCTAATATCACAAAGCTTATATTTTGCAATGCAAATGAACCAACTTTTGAAGATGAGGTATTTGCTTCACTCCTTATATTCAATGTATTATTGTTTTTATTGTTTCCTATTTTATAATTCGATGCTTCTATACAAGATGATGCATCAATGTATCCAGTAGAACCACTTGCTACATCATATATAATTTCATATGAATATTTTTTTTCATCAGTATATGCCAATTTTTTAGCAACTACATATGTATCTTTTAGTTGAGTTAATGACAATGTATTAACTAATACACTATCAGAGTATATACCACTATCTTTTGTTAATTTTAATAATATTGGCGTATCAAATGTTGTATATTTTATAGATGCCAATAACTTGTTATACTCATCATCATATTTTAAATCACTAGCTTTAATCCATTCTGTTTTATCACCATAACTTACTAAATACGCTATGTCACCAGAATTATTGTATGCTGTTTCTACAAGCAGAACTTTAGAGCCAGCCTTTATTGTTTGATATGTATTATATTCAAAGAATGGATCATAATACATATTTGTATCCTTTGATATTTCATAATACTCATCTGTTGTGCTCTTTTTATAAGATATTCCTGTATCTTTTGTAATTAGACTACTAGGTGCTTTATAAGAAGTATTATTATTTATTTTTTCTATTGTTGTTGAATGAATATATACGTATTTTTCAAAACTATACTGCCCTGTCTTACTTGGAGAATCGCCTTCTAGTGATGAGTCAAATAATATTTTGTACCATACATTACTTCCTTGAAATTCATCTCCCTGAACTTCATCTACTATTACAAAACTTGGATATTTGTTGGCCGGTATTGTATATACAACTTTGCTTGACATACTTGGTTCGGTTCTTACATTTACTCCGTTATTTGTTGATTTGATACCTATAGTGTAGTAATTATAGTCTTTTAATCCAAATTTTTTATCTATTATGTAATAGTAAGCTGTTGCTTTTTCTCCCCAATAGGGATCTGATGCATATTTAACATTTACTCCTGCTTTTTTGTTTCCTAGATAGCTTGCAAAGTAACGCCAATCACCAGTATATGCATATCCTCTTGACATGTATACATCAGCGTGATAGTAAATACTGTACATAACACTTGAATACGCTGATGAACTTCCTGATGGGTCATAATCGTATGCACCATGTCCAAATACATTGTTTTTATTAAATGCTATGTTTGATGAACCTTTAGCACTTTCATTTATAGAAATACCGTAACTTATAAGGGCATTTATTCCATAAATATTTTGTGATGTTATAAAATAATGACCTTGTCCATAAAGTTTAGAATTGCTTATTGTCTTTCCTTCTACTCTAAGATAAGCATCTAATTCAGCACTTGTTATATTTGTTTTAGTTCTCTGTGGCAGATATTGATAATAATTATAATAAACGTTATCTTTGTTAACTGCTTTTTCATGAGAGCTATTTCTATAATCATCTATTAAATCATATAGGCTGGTATAGAAGTAATTTCCATCATAACTGTAATAATCAGTATTTTCTTTCAAATATTCTGGTGATGGGCCAAGTGAGTATGATGATGAGTAAGAATTCGCATTCCCTATTTCTTTTGCTATGTAGTGAACTATTGATCCATTTACAGATCTATATTTATTTGGAGATTTTACCATTGTAAGTGGTACTATTTCATAGGCGGTCATGTTATCTTCTTGCTTGTTTATATATTGCCTCAATCCACTAAGGGCAACTCTAGCTCTTGTGTTATAATTATTTCCAGTATAGTAAACAGATAAAAGAGCACCATCAGCAGCATAATATCCGTTTATATAACTTGCTTGACCACTTGAGGTTTCTGTATCATACATATATGTATTATAATTCATACTAGATTTCGTTCTTAAATTTACTAGTGCGTACTTGCTATTAATAAAAATATTATTGTAAATAATACTTGGTATCCCATTTTCGATGCCGGTATTATTCATTGCATTTAGTGCATCATTATACGATGTATAACACTCAACATGATTTATTGCACTTGTAGTAACGTTTACTAATTCAAAATTACCACTGCATTCTCCTCTATTTAAATTTACTGCAGTATAAGCTAGAACCTTATTTGGAAGAAAATTTATTAAGAATAATGATAAAATTAAAAATATTTTCTTTTTCATTTCTTCCACCTCTTATCTATACATCATTATAACAAATTTATACATTATTTTGCAATTTTTTTATTACTCCAACTATACTTTACGTTAATAAAATAATATTTCCTATTTTTTCTATAAACATTGTTTTAATCACCAAATTATTATATAATATAGTAGTCTAAAATGGAGGAATTTTATGAAATCTAAGCGAAAGAAAAAAATCATAAATATGATATTTATGATTCTATGTATAATTGTTAGTCTAATAATTGCAGTAAGTACAGGATATCTTGTATACAATATTTCTTTATTTGATGGAGTTGAGAATTTTATAAGAAATTGCGCTATTGTAATACTTATTTTAATAGCCCTAGTTCTTATATTTAGCTCGATTAATTTAAAAATAAAGAAAAAGAAAATAGGATTAATTATATTACTTGTCGTTATGCTTGTTATAAGTTTTGGTGAATTTTACATCTCATCAATAGCAAAAAAAGCATCTGATACATTAAATAATATTACTAGTACTAAAATAACATATTCAACGAGTATAGTTACTTTGAAAGATAATCCATATAATTCAATAGATGATGTAAAAAATAAAAAAATAGGTATAATCGAAGATACAAGTAGTGTTGACTCTTACGCTATACCTCAAGATATAATAAAGGATAATAAAATTTCAAGCGATAATATCGTGGTTTACGAAGATTTTTATACTATGATGGATGATTTATATGCAAAAAAAATAGATGCTTTATTCATAATGACGAATTATACTGCCTTGTATAATACCATAGGAAAATATGAAAAAATTGATACTGAAACAAAGATAATTTATACAAAAACAGAAGAGCGAGATAAACCAGTAGATGAAAAAACTGCTAAGTTACCTGTTACTGAACCATTTACAGTATTAATAATGGGTGTTGATTCAACCTTACAAGAAGTTAAAAATGGTGCTTCAAATGGTGATGCATTAATACTAGTTACATTCAACCCTAAAACTTTAAATGCAACAGTTCTTAGTATTCCAAGGGATACTTATGTACCTATTATGTGTTTTAAAAATCAAATTAAAAATAAAATAACCCACTCTGCATGGTATGGTGAATCATGTGTTGAAAGAACTATTGAAAATTTTACTGGAATAAATATTGATTACTATGTAACAATTAATTTTAAGGGTGTTGTTGGACTAGTTGATGCGATTAAAGGTATTGATATAGATGTTCCATTCTCATTCTGTGAGCAAAACAGTGATAGAGCTTGGGGAGAAAATCAAATATGTCTTGATAAAGGATATCAACATCTAAATGGTGAACAAGCGCTAGCATTTGCAAGGCATAGAAAAACTCTTAAAACTGGGGATATTCAAAGAGGTCTTGATCAACAAATAGTAATGGAAGGTATAATGAATAAGCTTACAACTATTAACAGTGTTTCACAAGTTATAAATATTTTGGATGTAATTGGTAATAGTATGGATACAAACTTCTCAAGAAGTCAAATATTAGATTTTTATGAAGTTGGAAAAAAGATTTTGCTAGCTTCTGATGAGAACGCTAATACATTTAAAATGCAACAGTTATTCTTAAATGGTTATGGTGCAATGATATATGATACTGGAATGAAACTTACTTTGTATAACTATGTTTACTATGACAGTAGCTTAGCTGCTGTAACAAAAGCGATGAGAGTTAATTTAGGGTTAGAACAACCAGAGTTAATTAAAACATTCTCATTCTCAGCTAATACACCTTATGAAACAACTATAATTGGAAAAAAAGAAAATAAAACTTCTACAAGTTATCCTGTTATGCCTTCATTTGTTGGAAAAAACAAATCTGTTGCTCAAGCATGGGCTACTAAAAATGGTAAAACATTACAAATTGTAGAAATACAATCTACTAAATCCTCTGATGTTGATGGAACTATACTTTCCCAAAGCGTACATGCCAATTCATTAGTTTCTAGTTTTTCTTCTTTCTCTATTAATGTTATAAAAAAGAAGTCTACTACTGATAATGGTAATTCTAGTTCCTCATCTAAAAGTAACTCAAGTTCCTCATCTAAAAGTAATTCTAGTTCTTCTACTACTTCAAGTTCTAGTAAATCCAATAGCTCTAGTTCTAGTAAATCTAATAACTCTAATAGTTCAAATTCTTCTAGTAACAGTAGTTCTTCTAGTTCATCGATATCATCATCACAAAGTTCTATAAAATCTGAAGAATAAAATATAATAAAAAATGATTTTCATTCGAAAATCGTTTTTTTATACTCTTCTAATGTAAGATTATTTAAATATAACTTACTTGCTAGTTCTTCTCCAACATATCTTATATGCCAGGGTTCATAGTCATATTCAGTGATATTTTTCTTTTTTTCTGGATATCTCAATATAAAACCAAATTTATGCAAAGCACAATGTATTGTTCTAAATACTTCTCGTTGTTTAATTAGCTCCTCATTTTCATTAACAACCTTGTTATTAATTATTAGACATATATCAATGGCAAGTCCTGTATGATGTTCACTCTCTCCTACTTTGGCTACAAATTTATTGCAATATTCTATTCCGTATTTTTCATTAAATTCACTTATTAATAACTCTTGTTCTTTAAAGCTTCTAAATGAACTATCTATTTCAATTAAAATGTTTTTTTCTTTTCTTAAATAGTTTTTTAATTTTTGAAAGTTTTCATATGTTTTTTTCTCAACAAGACATTTGTTATTAAATGCATCTTTTGCAGCCACTAAAATTACGCTTTTTATCCAATTCTCATCTAATTTATTGTCTTTATTTACTAATATATCGTATTTCAAAGTTATCACCATTCATATTATATATTATAAATTATAAATAAGTAAAGTATGATATAATTCAATAGAAAAGAGGTGTCTTATGTTTGATGCACATTATGATTTACTATCTAGACTATATTATGATTATGTAAAATATAGTAAAGTTACTGATTCTACAAAATCAGATTTAAGAATGATTTTTAATGATAACAACATCATTGGTAATATATCTAATTTATACTTTATGAGTGAATCTGAAATGTTTGATGAAATTGGTCTTAATTTAAGTCAATTATCAGATGTAAATTCAATTTTTAGGAAATGTTTAGAATTGCTAAAAGAACTAATTGATGAAAGGGTTATTCCTAAAAATACTAAATTCATCTATAGTATAGAGGGTTGTGATTTTATAGATAGTATTAAACAATTAGAAGAACTTTATAATAGTGGTTTAAGATCAATACTATTAGTATGGAATAATCCAAATAAATACGGTTCTGGAAATCGTGGTACATATGGTTTAACTACTTTAGGCAAAAATTTCATAAAAAAAGCCATTGAGCTTGGAATAATAATTGATGTATCTCATGCGAATGAAAAAACTTTTAATGATATTTTAGATATAGTAGAACAATCAGATAATTCACCAATCTTAATAGCTTCTCACTCGAATTCTAGAGATTTAATGAATGTACCAAGAAATTTAAGTTATAATCAACTCTTAAGACTTAAAAAACTTGGTGGATATATTGGCATTGTTGGGTATAATCCTTTTGTTTCTAATAATGATTTTAAAAACTTCTACTTAAAGCATATAAATTATATGATTAATGTAGTTAAATTCCCTATAGATAAAATACTTATCAGTACAGATAATATGAATTTTCTTGAAAGTTATGAAAGTACTTTTGATATTCATAATATTCTAGAACTTAGAAATTTATTGTTACAAAAATATTCAAAAGATATGGTAGACAAAATTATGTTTAAAAACGCTACTGACATATATAATAAAGTAAAAAAAACGGTTTAACCGTTTTTTTCAACTATTTGTCTAAATCCTCAACAGTCATTCCATCATCTTCCAATATATCTTTAAATTCATTTTTGAAGACAATGGCTTGTTTTTTTATAACATCTGGATAAATATTTTGTGAATTTATCAATGCTTTGTACACATGTTTTAATGTTACAACTGGTGAATTTTCAAATAATGCATACGAAAATGCTTTTGATAAGTGTGTTAAACATATATCTGGATATTGACTAGACATACCAAATATTCTCTTATACTCTGATGTAGAATCAATTAAAAACTTACATATCATCTCTATAACAAAACTACTATATTTCAATTTAATACCCGTTTTAGCTTCTATTCTAGGATATGAACCCATCATTATTTTTAAGGCTGTCTCAGCATCTGGTTCCGGTACATCTACACGTTCAAAACGTCTAAGGAACGCTCTATCTCTAACAATATATCTATCATATTCCTCGTATGTAGTTGCACCTATCATCTTAATAGATCCTCTATCCAAACATGGTTTTAACATATTGGCTATATCTAGAGAGCCCTCTGTATTACCTATTAATGTATGAATTTCATCAATAAATAATATAACATTGTCTAGGTTTTTAAGTTCGTCTACTAAATCCTGTATTCTTGATTCAACGGTACCACCTGCGCCACCTATAAGCGCTGTTGTATTAACTTTTATAATTGACCAATCTTTTAAAAGATCTGGTACCTCACCTTTTCCTATCCTGTAGGATAAGCCTTCAACAACAGCTGTTTTACCAACACCAGGAAGACCAACTAATATTGCTGATTTATCTGGCGTCAATAGTATCAAAATCATTTGTTTTATTTCTTCATCACGCGCTATTGCTGGGTTAGTTATATATGTTTTTTTTGTACAATCTTCCCCAAATCTATCTAGTATTCCGCCTTTTTTTAAATTAAGAACTTTGCGTTCAATTTTTTCTTCTTTTTTTACTGGTTCATCGTCAAAATCTAATATTTCTTCTTCATTATTCATTAGGACACCCTCTTACCATAATTAAATTATATCAAACTTTTCTTTTTTTGAATACATTCATTATTAACTTTTTACCTCTTGATACCAAATTGGTAAATTCTTTAAATGTAAATTTTAATACTATTGATAGTATAGCTATTATAATTATGAATGATATTCCAAGCATTAGTATTAATTTAAAATAACTAGTTGAATTATTCATTACAAAGCTTTCAACTGGATACAATAGTACTGCTGATAACACAAAACATATTATTGTTATTATATACGTTGATAATAGTTTTGACATTTTAATATCAGTGAATACTTTTTTTGTAACTAAATGAGCTCTTAAAAATAAGGAAACGGTTATATCAATCGTAGTTGATAATAAAATTCCAATTACTCTTAATTTTACTGTTGGCATTGCCATTATACATAATAATGATAATACAAAGTTAATAAATGAAGTTATAAACATGAATGGTTTACTATCCTTGTATAGTCCATTGGCAGTTATTGGCGTTACCAATGTCATACTGCAAGTTATGCTTAAGAACAAATTTAATCCAAATAAAACAACTGTAAAATAGTTAATATAATCGGTTAAATAATTAACTGTTTTATCTTTTACCCAAAGTGAAATAAATCCTCTTATTCCTAATATATAGCATAACCCTATTGATACACCTAAAAGTATCATAAATACTTGATATTCTCTAAATAGCTTGTATGTTTTTTTCTTATCATCTTTTGCAAATGAGTTTCCAAATGGATGTGATATAACTTGTGCTATCCTATTCATTATTGTATACAAGAATGATGTTATATAGTTATATGCTCCATACACACTTACCATAACAGCACCTATAAATTTCATTATAAGTATTGAATCAACATTGTTTGCTATTAAATAACCTAATTGATGCCAAAAAACATCTTTTGTCATTTCAGTAGCAGATGTATCTACTTCTAGACTCTTCTTTAGCCATGGATAAGCTTTTTTGCCAACAATATAAGTTGAGACTTCTTCCAATATTTTTACTACTAAAATTATTATTGCTATCGTTACCAAACTTGGGAACATTTTAACTAATGCTATTATTAATATGTCACATAGTATTCTTATGATATTTGTTATAAGTGAGTATACATACTTCTTTTGATCTGCAAATAAAACACTGCTATATGAATATGAGCAACAAAAGAATGGTAACAAATAGGAACACGATATTATTGCAAAACATATTATAACTTCTGTTATATGGGTTTTAACCCCAAATACTGTTGGAAGTAAAAAACATGTTATGAAAATAAGAGCAAATATTATTAAACCTATTTTTCTATATATTTTCTTTGAACCGTTATATATTTTTATTATTGTTTCTTTGTCATCATTTGCAAATGGCTTATATAACTTAAATGTAACTGCAGATGTAAATCCTGCTTCTACTAAAAATAAATAAGATATTATTCTATTTATAAAATCATAATAACCATTTAATTCGGAACCTAGACTATTTATTAAAACACTATATTTTATTAATCCTAAGAATCCTATTATAAAATATGGAATTATTTCCACTATCCATGACAAAGCTATTCTTTTTGTTCTCAATATCAACATCTCCTATTATCAATAATATCATTTTTTATACTATTTAGTAAAGAGGAGTTTAGTTAAAAAAAATCCAATTATTTCAATATAATTAGATTCTCAGCAACTTCTTCTAGGGCTTTACCTATACTCTTTTTAGATTTATACTTTTTTAATTGATAATATTTATCTTCATCTATTTGCCTTGCTCTTTTAGCGGCAACATGGACAAGTTTATACTTTGAGTCTATTATTAAAAGCATTTTATCAATCGATGGATATATCACTCTATCCCCTCCTCATAATTTTATGATAAACCAGTATATAATTTTTTTCAATATTAGTTTACACTATATCTTAATTAATTTACATTTTATTTATACAAAAAAGACGACAATATTATTAATAAAAAAAGATTTTATCATTTGTGATAAAATCCTATAATTTACTTTGTATCATTTTCGTATGCAGCTTTTATTTTTTTAAATACTCCTGGCTCTACTAATTCTATAGCTGTTTGTGCAACTTCTAAAGATTTTTTATATTCTCCTCTTAAAAATAAGTTTTCTGCTATGTCTAGTCCACTCATTACATCTTTGTCGCTTGTTCTATATCTATTCCCATATACTATCGAAGTTTCCGTTAAAATTGCGTTTTTTATCATCTCATCAGTTGTGTTATATAGTTTAAACACTAAATCTCTTGCCGTATCCACTCTTGTATTCAATACTTTTATTGATATTGGTTTTTTACTTAGTTCTTTCACTATTTCTTTTATTGCTTCTTTTGCATCTTGTAATTCTACGTAATAATTATTTGGTATTACTGGTAATTTATATTCTCTTGTTTTAAAATGAGCTTTTTTTAATAAAGATATTATTTCTTCTAATTGTCCTCTTGCCCTATCCTCGTCTTCTTTCATGCTTCCTATTGAACTTAAAAATTCGTCAAATTCATTTTCTAGGTTACCAAGTCGTATAGATAATGATTCAATCTCTTCAAATAGCTTGCTGTATGCGAATGATTTATCTTTTCCATTTTCAGTTAGCATTTTGTAATCTTCATTTAAATTACTAAGTTCGTTATATAACTTGTTTATATGTTCTATTTCTTCTTCCTTTAAGTCGTAACTGTCCTGTATGCTGTCAAATTGTTTATATATATCATTCATTATTTTCGTGATTTTATTTAATCCTCTTTTTAAATCATCAAGACTACTTTCATATTTTCTTCTGTAATCTTTTTCCTTTTCTAAGTCTCCGAATAATGAATCAAGGTATTCAGATATAGTTTTAAGTTCAAATATACAATCTTCAAGATTTAAATTTTTGGTTCTTCCATATATGTCTATCAATTTTTTATTAGTTTCTTCTATATTGTACTCGATATTTAAATAGTCAATTACATACCCATTACTTTCCATATCTTTGCAAGTTGCAATTAAATCTTGTTGTTTTTTTGGAATTATAGTTTTAACCATCATTATTATTGTTGGAACCTCATCTATAACTAGTCCCATATAGCTTACCATATCTTCTATTGAACATAGTATTTTTTCTACTTCTTCAAAATTGTTTTTCTCCATTTGAATTTCAAAATCAGAAAATCTTTTTTCTATATTCTCAAATTGTAGTTTTATAAACTTTCCTACTTCTTCAAAATCACTTTCTGACTCATTAAATTTTTCCAATAATTCTCTATATTTTGTTTTCAATTTAATAATTTTTGTTCTACTATTTTCTTCACTTTGTGTCATTTCTTTAATTTTTTCTACAATTCTATTGGTTTTAGACTTTAATTTATATATTTCTAGTTCTATAAGTGAAAACTTTTTTAATGCTTCTTTATATTTTTTATCTTCAATCAATTCATCTGCTTCAATTAACATATCAGTTATAACTGGAATATTAGTATCTTTTATTGTTTCAACCTTACTATTCCAATAATCGTATCTTTCTTGCATTTTATCATTTTTTATCTGATCATGTGCTTTAGATAGTTCTGACATTATTCTGGAATCTAAGATAAGATTTTTATTTCTCTCAAGTTTCTCTAGTTCTTGCTTGTATTTTTTATTTTGTGTTTTACTTATAATAAGCAAAATTCCTACTATAAATGTTACTGCTATAACGAAAAATGTAACTATTAACAAAATCATAATATCATCCATAATGGTCACCTTCTTTATTCTAAAAATATTTTATCATATTTTTCGACTTTTTTTACCTCTTTTTTTATTATTACCATTTTTTCAATATTTTACCTATATTTTTAATATATTTTATTGACTATACATAAAATAAATAATATAATATCTTTGTTTGATTACAGAAACAGCGTTATTATAGATAATGTAATGTGTCAATTGCCTTTTTGGTTATTTTAGTAACTATAGCATGGTAGCGAAAAAATCAAAATTGACTCCCTATATTATAGTGTAATAACCTTCTTGTATCAAAAAGAAGGAGGAAAAAATGGCAAGATATACTGGACCTAGTCACAGACAAAGTCGTAGAGTAGGATTTTCTTTAACAGAAACAGGAAAAGATTTAAAAAGAGCATATAAACCTGGACAACATGGTCAAGGAGGAAGAAGAACTAAAACTTCTGAATATGGTGTTCAATTATGTGAAAAACAAAAAGTTAAATTTATGTATGGACTTACTGAAAGACAATTTAGAATTCTTTTTGATAAGGCCTCTAAAATGAAAGGTATTCATGGTGAAAACTTCTTATTCTTACTAGAATCAAGATTGGACAACGTTGTTTATCGTATGGGACTTGCTAATACAAGAAGAGCATCAAGACAAATCGTTAACCATGGTCATATCTTAGTAAATGGTAACAAAGTTGATATTCCATCATACCAAGTTAAACCAGGAGATGTTATTAAGGTTAAAGAAAAATCATTATCTCATCCAGCTATGTTAGCTTCATTAGAAGCAAGAACTTCTATTCCTGACTTTGTAACTTTCGACAAAAACAAGATGGAAGGTACATTTGTTAGATTACCTGAAAGAAGCGAACTTAGTGCTGATATCAATGAATCATTAATCGTTGAATTCTACAGTAGATAATAGTTAAAGAACAACTGATGTTGTTCTTTTTTTATAAAAAAAGTAATACTTTAAAGTATTACTCATTTAATAGTTGATTAAATTTTTCTAGAAGTTCAAATCTTAATTCTTCATCCTCAACTTCTTCAAGTTCATCATTATTTATTATTTCACAAAAACTAATATTCTCATAGTTATTTACATCTATTAAATAACAATACTTTTTATTATTATAATCTAATGTTTCAACAACTGTATAATCTTTACCATCATCGAGTGTCAACATATCGCCTTTTTCTAACATTCTTTACCTCCTAATATCCATTTGGACAACATTTGTGGTTCTCTTATATTTAGCATTTCATTTTTAACTATTACTTTTCCAAATTCAAATGGATTTGTATGATCAAATAATTTTGAGCATCCTAAAAAACATGCGTTGCTAAATTTTTCATCCACTTTATACTCATTTGCTGTTGAGTCAATAAGCTTTTTTAAATCATTTTTATTTAATCCATTTTTAATGGCAATTGACATTATAAGTATTATTTTTGCTGCAGCTTGAGCTTCTTCTATATATTCCTTAGAATACTTGTCTTTTATTACTGAATTCATTATACCCTCCATTAAAATAAGAAGCATCATGGCTTCTTATTTACATTAAAACTTAAGTAAATAGTATTTTTTCTTACCTCGTTTTAATATACTGAATTTGTTGTATATAGCGTCTTTTTTAGAAATAATAAAGTTTTCATCATTTATTACACTATCATTAATTGATATTGCATTACTTGATAAAAATTCCCTTAATTCTCTCTTGCTAGATACAATATTATTATTAACCATTAAATCAACAATATTCATATTATCTTCTATATTTATACTAGGAACATCTTTGAAAGCCATTTCTATTTCTTTTTCAGTTAATTCTTTTATATTTCCACTAAATAATGCTTCGCTTATTTTGATTGCGCGTTCATATTCTTCTTTTCCATGTAAGAATGTTATTACTTCGCGTGCCAAAGTTTTGTGAGCTTCTCTTAAATGTGGATTTTGTTTATGTCTTTTTTCAATTTCTTCTATTTCTTCTTTTGTTAAAAATGTATATATTTTTAAGTAATCTATTACCATCTCGTCTTCTACGTTCAAGAAAAATTGATATAATTCATAACTAGATGTTTTTTCTTTATCTAACCATAAAGCGTTGCCTTCACTTTTTCCAAATTTTTTACCATCTTTTGTTGTTACTAAGGGCATTGTAAAGGCATATACTTCCTTACCAGTTTTCTTCTTAATAAGATCTACACCGGCAGTTATATTTCCCCATTGATCTGAACCCGCTACTTGAAGTGTGCATCCTTTTGTTTCATACAAATGTAGGAAATCCATTGCTTGCATTATCATATATGAAAATTCAGTAAATGTTATTCCAGTTTCTAATCTTCTTCTGATAATATCTTTATCTAACATGTAGTTTATGTTAAAATACTTTCCATACTCTCTTAAAAAAGTTATAAAGCTAATATCTTTTGACCAATCATAATTATTTACAACTTCAAACCCAAATATTTCCTTTGCCTGCTTTGTTAAACCTTTAATATTTTCTTCTATTTCGCTTTCTGGTTTCATTTCTCTTTCAGTAGTTGGTCTTGGATCTCCAATTCTGCCAGTTGCTCCACCAATTAATAAGATTGGATTATGTCCATGTTCTTTCAATCTTTTTGAAATTAAGAAGCTTGATAGGTGCCCTATATGCATTGAAGGTGCTGTTGGATCAGTTCCTATATAAAATGTCATTCCACCTTCATTTAATTTTTTTTCAAGTTCTGGACTAGTTATATCTTTTATAAGTCCTCTCCATTTTAATTCTTCAAATAATGTCATAAAGTTTCCTCCAAATAGAATTATATCAAAAACGAATTGAATAATAAAGAAATATTAATGCAAAAAAGCACTATTTTGTGCTTTTCTTGTTTTTCTCTTCTACTTTTTCTGCTTTTTCTAATTTTGCGATTACTTCTTTTAAAGCAATTACAGTTTTTGCCTTTAAATCCTCTGCTGTTTTTTGTAAAACAGGTGTTCCTTTTTCTTTAACAGTTTCCACTAATTCTTCTGTTTTTACTTTTAATTTTTCCGCTTTTTCTTTTGCTATTGATAAAACTTTTTCTTTATCTAAATCTTTTAAGTCTTCTTTTATTTGTTCTATTTTTCTTTCAAGATCTTCTCTTACTTCTTTAACATCAATTTCTTTAATTTTATCAAGCATCTCGCTTAATTTTTTCTTAAGTACTTTTCTTGTTTCACTTCCTGATTGAGGTGCTAATAAAAGTGCTGCTCCTGCACCAACAAGAGCTCCTAAAATAAATTTTCCTTTTCCTGATTTATTCTTCATCTTCTTCAATTTCCTCCTTTTTATTTTTTTTCTTTTTTCTGCTAAAGATTAAACTTATTAAATCTACAATTTTATCTACTAAAAAATCGTTTACTGTAGATAGTTTATCCGTAACTATATCTATTATACTAAACATTCCATCTAATGTTGACACTTTTTTCTCAACATCATCAGCAATTTTGTTAACTTTGTCAACAGTTTTAATTAATTTGCACGCTAATATAATAAGCATTATTAATGCTACTGCTCCTAATGAATATAGTACTATGACTAATATACTACTTGCTAGTTCCATCAGAATCTTCCTCCTCTTTATCATACATTGAATCAATTAAGTTAAATAAATCTTGTTCTATTGTATCTTCTAATATATTCTTTTTATCTTTCTTTAGCTTAATAATATCTTCTTCTGTGTTAGCGTCTGTATTATATACCATTCCTAAATCATTATAATTTTCAATTGCTTCTTCTATTGTAACATTCTTATTTGGATTTATTTTTTCTTCAGGTTGTTCTTTGATTTCTTCTTTCTTTATAATTGGTGTAACCATTGTTTTTTCTATTTCTTCTGTTAGAGAGCCATATGCTTTCCTTCTAACATTTTCAAAACTGATTTCATTTTCGTCTCTTTTAGAATAATTAGTATTTTTAGTTTTTATATCCTCTTTTTTATAATTTTTATCTAACACACCATATATTGGGGATATAGCTGGGGATAATTTAAAAGTTTTAATCGGTTCTTGTTTTTGAGGTTTACTTGTTTCTTGAGCCTTATCAGCAGTTGACTTTGCTCTTGTATTTTTGTCTTTCAAATCTTTTTTAGCCTCGTGTTTGGGTTTTGAAGATACTACTCTTTCTGGTGGAATTGTTTTAGCAAAATCTTCTTCTGTAAAAACTACTGGAAATTTAAAGCTAGCATCTGTTTTAAACAAATCTCTTTCATTTACTACTTCTTGCTGTTCTTCTTTTTGCTTTCTTTTTACAATTGGAGTTTCTTCTACCTCATCTTCGTCCTCATCGTCATTATCCCAAAATATTGTTTTAACTTTATCTATAATCTTCATCGCTACACCTCTTATTTACTCATTATTATCTCTTGTTATTATATCACTTTCTAAATCTGTTGTTTTATTTTCACTTTCATTAGTAATATCAGGGTCAGGTCCATCATATTTATCGTATTGTTCCCAATCCAAAAAATTTACTTCATCTTTATTATCAACAGTTGATATATTATACTTTTCCTCATATCCACTGACAATATCATTTGCCTTACCATATGATAAAATGTTTGAAGAATACTTTACTGTGCTTAAAATAGATATCATATCTGCTATTGAGGTATTAAGATTTTCTTTTGAAACCTGTGCCTCAATATATGAATAATTGTAATAAAATTTTATATAGTACTTCTTTTGTACTTCATTTATGGATACATATCCTTTATCATCTAAAACTTTATAAAAGTATGTACCCTTATCTTTTGGAACAATAATCTTGCTTTTGTTCAAATAGCCAACTACATCAATAAAAAGATAGTACGTATCCCCGTTAGAATATAATTTTTCATTAAATTTGTCTATGCTTTGTCTTTGTACTCCCATTGGAAGATAATATTCGTATCCTTTTCCAACAACGTTAGTATACTTTAGTTTTTGTGATAACATTGTCGTAATTACGCTTTCAACCGGTTTATTATCAATTCTCGTAACTGAACACCCTGTTAAAAGGCAAATAACAGATAATAAAAACACTATTCTTTTCATGTATTCACCTACTATAAGTTTATTATATCAAAAAATATTGAAATTGCATACTTTTTTTATAAATATTATTATTTGTATGCCTCTAATTTAAATATCCTTTTATTTTGACTTACAAATCTTTTTTCATATTCTGTTTCTATATTTTCTTTGGAATAAATGCTATTATGTAAATCGAAAGTTATATTTTTTAGTTTATATCCATAATTACTTAATGATTCAATTGAATATATAAATAATTCTTCATTATCTGTTTTTTGAATTATATTAGGATTTGAAGCAAATATTTTGTCATAAACATTTAAAAATTTCTCACTTGTTAATCTTCTCTTATGATGTCTATTTTTAGGCCACGGATCAGAAAAATTTAGATATATTAAATCTATTTCTTTATCAAATATATCATTTAAATATAATGCATTTATTCTCACAAAAACTAGATTACTTAATTTATATTCTTCTTGCTTTTCAATTGCCCTTAATAACACACTATCAAACATTTCTATTCCAATATAATTTATATTTGGATTTTGTTTAGCTAATTCTGTTATAAAATTTCCTTTTCCACATCCTATTTCTATTCTAATTTTATTATCATTGTTAAAATACCTATTCCAGTTACCTTTATAGTTTTCTGGATCTAATATTAAATATTTGCTTGATTCTATTTTCTCTTTAGCATTTTTAATTTTTTTAATTCTCATTTTACCACCTATATATTAATATATCATTTTTTAGGCTCTATTTCAAATTTAAAGAATGAACATGTGAAGAAACCTATTATACATATTATTAACATTGTCAAAATATTATTAAATAACAACAATATACTAGATATAAAAAGTCTCGATAAATTAAAGAGATTTTCAGTAATCAATATATATGACATATAGTTGAAGTTTTTCCCAAGTTTATATATGTTAGAACCAATTGATAATTCTTCCATTTTTGTAAAAATACCTTCCAAAATTGCAATTGATAAGAATATATAATTGTCATGTATAAATAATTTAATAAGAAAACAAACTGAAAGCAATATAATTGTAATACTTAAATACGATTTATGTTTTAGTGTAATTATTTTAGAGAATACATATACTACTAAAATGCTAGCCAAACCTGTTAATAAATTAAATACTCCTAAGTATGTATAATTTTGATTTATGTATATGTATATATAGAGTGGAAAAATACTTAGTATTATAGTTTTAAATTGATCTAAAAGCATTATTACCTTACTTACATTTGGAATATTCTTTAACCCTTTTAATCCACTTTCATCTATATTTTTAGTTTTTATGAATAGCAAAGGTATTACACTTAAAATATTTATTATAAAAACAATCATTATAAGTGTTAACAAGTTAAATTTTTCTAATATAAACGCTCCTATATAAACCGCAGGCATAATAGCTAGTATATTAACTATTGTTATATAACTCATATTACTTGTTACCGTATTTCTATTTATAACTTGGAGCATATAATAATTTCTAACTGTCCAATAGCTATAAACATATGTAGTGGTTAAAATTGATAAAATGACTATATTTATTATGCTAAATTCCATATTATATAAATAGTAATACGTTATTCCTATAGTTATAGAACTTATAAATATCATTAATTTTGAGCCAAATTTTTTAGTCATTTTTACAAATAAGATATTTATTGGGATTGCTGATAAATATCTTATAAAAAAATAAAATATTATTAATTTGATACTTATTCCATAATTATATAAAATTAATGGAGGAAATGTCTCAATCATACTTCTTCCAATCATAGATAAAAACACAAATAAATTATATTTTTTACAGTTAGTCATTTTATCACCTATTTTATTATTCTCAAATTACTTATTATTAAACAAATTATGTTATAATTTATTCAGGTGATTTTATGGCTTTTTTATACTCATTGGACAACAAAAGATATCATACTTTAAATTATCATTACAAAACCATTTTTAATTCAAAAGTTACAAAAGTTAGTTTAAATGCTGGCTTTACATGTCCTAATATTGATGGTACAAAAGGATACGGAGGCTGCACGTATTGTTCGAAATTGAATAGTGGCGATTTTGCTGGTGATAAAAACGATGATTTAGTAACACAATTTAATAAAATTAAAAAAATAATGGACAAAAAGTGGACAACTTCAAAATATATAGGTTATTTTCAAGCAAATAGTAATACTTATGCTCCTGTTTCTGTTTTAAAAGAAAAATATGAGCAAATCCTACAACTTGATAACGTTGTTGGATTGTCTATTGCTACACGAGCAGATTGCATTGATGATGATATTCTTGATTATTTGGATAATTTGAATAAAAGAACCTATTTAACTATTGAATTAGGTTTACAAACGATGCACGATGAAACTGCAAAACTTATTAATAGATGTCATACATTAGACGAATTTGAAAACACAGTGAAAAAGCTGAAATCAAGAAATATTAGAGTTGTTGTTCATATAATGAACGGACTTCCATATGAGACAAAGAATATGATGATTGATACTGCAAAATATTTAAATTCTTTAAGAATTGACGGAATAAAAATTCATATGTTACATGTTTTAAAGGATACAGCAATGAATAACTTGTTACAGAAAGAAAAATTTCATATACTTACGCGAGAGGAATATGTTGACATAGTTTGTTCACAAATAGAAGTTTTAAATCCAAAAATAGTTATAGAAAGAGTTACTAGTGACCCAAATCCAAATGATTTAGTAGAACCCGCTTGGTTAATCAAAAAATTTTGTGTACTAAATGAAATTGATAAAGAATTAAGCAAAAGAGATACTTATCAAGGTGCAAAAGAAGAAAAAACCGTGGAAATTTAACCACGGTTTTATTTATTTAATAAAGAATTTTTTTTATAGAAATCAATAGTTGTTTGATAATCTGTGTATCCTTCTAAATAATCAATAGTTGACCCATTACCTACTATTAAAGTTGTAGGTGTCCCCCAATTGTCATTTTCTTTAAAATAATCAATACTATTAAGTAACTTATTATATACTGTATCATCCATTTTATATACATCTAATAGATATATATCAATATTATTTTCACGTGCTATTTCATTTATTATCGGTTTATACATGTTACAATATCCACAATATGTTTGTACTAAAACAATAATACTTTTAGAATCCTTATTATATAATTCCATTGCGTCATCATACTCTATTTCTGTTAAATAGCTATATGTATCTTCCTTATCATTGTCCTCATAGTCAACATTTTCATAAGGCGTATCTTCAGACCAATTATCATCATTATGTTTATCTGATGCTCCATATATAACTATTGGAACTATAATTAATATAGTAATAAAAATTCTTATTAGCATTCCTATACCATAAATAACCCATGCAATTATATTAAATGTTTTGGCATTTTTTATATTTCTTTCCATTAACTCTTGTGTTTTAGCTTCTTTATAAGTTGTTAAATATACTATTGCAATTATTCCAAGAACGGTTGCTATTATATTAATTGATATCAATGACAATACAGTTGCAATTATAGATGCCACCAAAAGTCCTGTTGGCATTTTTATTTGTTCAACCTTAACTTCTTGATTTGTTTCTTTAGAATCTTGTTGTACATTTTCGTTTTTTTCTTCTTCTTTTGTTTCTGTAATATTATCAACTTTTTCTTGTTTTGTATCCTTATTTTCCTCTTGTTGTTCATTTTTTATTTCTTGTTCTTCTGGTTCTACTTTACTTCCACAGACTGAACAAAATGCATCCCCTTTTTTTAGCTTTTTTCCACAATTTTTACAGTTCATAGGTACCTCCTCGATTAAGTATATGATATCACTTAATTCTAATTTTATCAATATTTAAAAAAACAAAAAAGTCTTGTATAAACAAGACTTTATAAACTAAATGGTCGGGAAGACAGGATTTGAACCTGCAACCCCTTGGTCCCAAACCAAGTGCTCTACCAAGTTGAGCCACTTC
>CAKPCJ010000014.1 GCA_934141575.1 uncultured Bacilli bacterium | reverse complement strand
TTTGCCATTATCTCTTGTTACTTTTATCTTACCTGTATAATTATTAGCTGAATCCATATTTATACTAGAAAAATCTATTGTTGCTTCATTATTAATCCAAGTTATATTTTGTTCTTCTCCTATTTCACTTAACGCTACTTGTGTCTTTAATCCTTCTACATACATTAATACTTGATTCTTAAATGTACTTCTTTTTGCTTTATCTAATACTCCTAATATTGTTGGAGCTGCGATTAACAATATTACTGCTAATATTGCTATTACAGTTAATAGTTCTATTAATGTAAATCCTTTATTCTTTTTCATATACTCCTCCTATATTAATAATTATAGGATATTTTATATTTTTTAGGTGGTTTATAATGTTACGTTTCAATAGCTATAATTACTACTTTACACTTATTATTCCCATATATTTCTTAATTTAGTACATTAAAAAAGTTTCAAAATAATTTGAAACTTTTGCTTTAAACATTAAATATTTACTTTGCTTCCACAATTAGCTTTATTGCTGTTCTTTCCTCTCCATCAATAGTTATATCAGTGAAAGCTGGTATGCATACCAGATTTTTGCCACTTGGTGCAACAAAACCTCTCGCAATCGCTATTGCCTTAATGGCCTGATTTAGTGCTCCTGCTCCTATTGCTTGTATTTCTACACTAGGAGAATCCTTTATAACATTTGCTAGTGCTCCTGCTACTGAATTTGGATTTGATTTAGACGAAACTTTAAGTGTTTCCATATTTTTTCACCCTTTCTTAGTACACTAAAATATATGAGTAAAAAAATTCTATTATGATTACTTTTTAAAATTCTAAATCCAAACTTAATTGACTAGATTCTGGCATTCCTTTTAACATCCCCATTGAATTCATTTTATCAATTATTGAAGTAGAAACTTTTCCTCTATTTTTTAAATCCTCTATACTTATAAATTCACGTTTTGCTCTTTCTTCAACTATTTTATTAGCAACGGCTCCACCTAGTCCATCTATTGCTCTAAATGGTGGTATTAGTGTTTTTCCATCTTCTGCTATTTTAAAATCAAATGAATCAGATTTATATAAGTCTATATTTCCAAATCTAATTCCTCTTGCTGTTGCTTCAAGAGCAATTTTTAATGTTTCTAATACAGCACTTTCTTTATTAGTTGCGTCATATCCTTTTTCATTAATTTCTGCCATTCTAGCTTTTATAGATTCGTATCCCTTTATCATTACATCTATATCAAAGTCAGTTATTCTAGATGTTAGATATGATGCATAATAAACGGCTGGATAGTGTACTTTGAAGTACGCTATCCTAAAAGCACTTATTACATATGCTGCAGCATGTGCTTTTGGGAACATATATTTTATTTTAGAGCATGAATCTATAAACCACTCTGGTATATTAGCGTCCTTCATTGTTTGAACATGTTCTTTCCATGTATCTGGTTCTTTACTTGCTTTGCCTTTACGTACAAATTCCATTATTTTAAATGCTTTTATAGGCTTTAAACCATTATACATAAGGTATACCATTATATCATCACGACATCCTATAACTTCTTTAAATGGAACTATATTGTTTCTAATTAATTCTTGTGCATTTCCTAACCATACGTCAGTACCATGTGAAAGTCCAGATATTTTTATAAGTTCTGCAAATGTTGTTGGTTTAGTATCTACCAACATTCCGATTGTAAATGGAGTACCAAATTCAGGAATACCTAGTGTTCCTGTTTCACACATTATTTGCTCTTTTGTAACACCTAATGGCTCAGGTGATAAAAATATCGCCATTGTTTCTTTATCATCTAATGGCACTTTTGTAACATCCATTCCTGTTATATCTTGAATCATTCTAAGTTGGGTTGGATCTGAGTGACCAAGTATATCAAGTTTTAGTACATCTTGATCTATTGCGTGGTAATCAAAGTGAGTTGTTCTCCATGCCGAAGTTGGGTCATCTGCTGGAAATTGATAAGGAGTAAAATCAAATACATCCATATATCCAGGTATAACAACTATTCCACCAGGATGTTGTCCTGTTGTCCTTTTGACACCTGTGCATCCTGTAGCTAATCGTTCTATTTCGGCACTTCTTTTTATTTCATTTCTATCTTCAAAAAAACCTTTTACAAAACCGTACGCTGTCTTTTCTGCTACTGTACCTATTGTTCCTGCTCTATACACATTGTCTACACCGAATAACACTTTAGTATATTCATGTGCATCTGCTTGGTTCAAATCTGAAAAGTTTAGATCTATATCTGGTACTTTGTCAGCGTTAAATCCTAAGAAAGTAGCAAACGGCATATCTTGTCCATCTTTATGCATTGCCTCGCCACAATTTGGACAGGTTTTATCTGGCAAATCAAAACCTGATGAATATTTTGCACCAAGTGCATTTCCTTTTTCATCATCAAACACACTATGTTTGCATTTTAAACATCTATAATGTGCTGGTAATGGATTAACTTCTGTAATACCCATCATTGTAGCGACGAATGAAGAACCTACTGATCCTCTCGAACCAACTAAGTATCCATCATCATTTGAGTGTTTAACCAATTTTTGAGCAATTAGGTATATAACATCGAAACCTCCACCTATAATACCTCCTAACGCCTTTTTGGTTTTTTTATCTAGTTCACTATCTGTTAGGGTTTCTTCTGTATTATTTCTAATAATGCTCTCCTTTACCTTGTTGTATACTGCTTCTTTTCCTTTTAGTATTGTTTCATGAAGCATTGCAAAGGATTCACTAGTAATTTTGTCTTCACTTACACCATTTAAATTAAGTTCTTCTTTTATGCTAGTAAATAAACTATCTCCATAAAGCTCTTTAGCGATACGCTCTTCAATATTATATGGTAATGGATCTCCATACCATTCTTTTGCACGATTATATACTAGTTCTGTAACCGTTTCAACAGATTTTTCGATATTTGGAGAGAATGGAACACCACCTGTATCTATTATTACTTCTATTATTTCAGCCATATCAACTATTTTATTGGGGTTTGTTATTACTATTTCTCTACTTAATTCATCACCTAAGAACTTAAAATCGTTTAACATTTCATTTGTTGTTCTAAAATGTTGACTAGGTATTTTACCAAATTTGTCAAGTACACGTGCTAGTGGATGTCTACCTCCGCCCGGAACTTTTTGGTTTGCTATTATTTCACGATAAATTTTATCCTCACGTCTTATATGATGAACATCTCCTGATGCTGCTATAATCTTGTTTTCTTCTTTAGTACATTTGACAATCTTTTTTATGCAATCTTCTAATTGTTTATTGTTACTTAATTCATGGCTCCACACTAAGTGTTCATACACTTCTGGTGGTTGTACTTCAATATAATCATAGAAATCAATTATTTTCTTTAAATTTTCTTCTTTTTCACGACAAGCAGCTTCAAATACTTCACCTTTGTAACAACAGCTTCCTACTAACAATCCTTCCCTCAATTCATCTACTACGTGTTTAGGAATTCTTGGGGTTTTAGATATGTATACAGCGTTCTCATAGCTTATTATTTTAAACATATTTTTTAAGCCTGTTTTATTTAATGCAAGCAAATTAGCATGATATTCTCTTGCAAATTTATGTGTTTCATCTTCTTTGCATAAGTTTTGCATATCATTTAAGGTTTTAATGCCCATATCATTAAGCTTTTTTAACATTTTGTCAAATACATATCCTGTTCCTTCGGCATCGTAATCTGCTCTATGGTGATGTTCTTCGTCAAAGAATACTCCATACCTTTTAACTAATGCTGATAAGCTATGTTTACTATATTCCCTATCTATGTTTCTAGATAATTCTAATGTATCTATTACTGGATTAGTAAATTCGCCTAAATTATACTTGTTGTATGCCATATCTAGCATTGAAATATCAAATTTTGCATTATGCGCTACTAACGGATAGTCTTGTATAAAATCTTTAAATCTCTTTGTAACATTTTCTTCTGTATCTTTATCATATAACATGTCATCTGTTATTTGAGTAACTGCTGTTATTTCAGCGTCTAATGATCTACCAGGATTAATAAGCTCATCAAAACGCTCAATTATTTCACCGTTTTTCATTTTAACGGCACCTATTTCAATCATTTGGTCTCCCAATCCTGCATTGAAACCAGTTGTTTCTGTATCAAATATTACATATGTATTGTCTTGTAACAAAGAATCATTTGGTCTTACAACAATATCTACTCTATCTAAAGTTATAGATATTTCTGTTCCATACAATGCTTTAAACTTATCTTCTTCTTTTTCTACGCCTTTATTATATTTTGTAACAGTGTTAAATACGTGTGGAAATGCCTGACATCCATTATGATCTGTTATTCCTATACCACGGTGTCCCCATTTTATTGCTTGATTAACAAGTGCTACTTCGTCTGCAACTCCGTCCATTTGACTCATCTTAGTATGAGCATGCAATTCTACACGTTTTACTTCAGCATCATCTTTCACAGATTGTTCTTTAGGCTCTATTTCGGCAATATTTCTATGGCTTGTGTTTATTACCAATTCTTTTGCAAATTTATCTTCTTTTACGCTTCCCCTAATTTTATACCATTTTCCTGCTTTTAAGAATTTTTGCAATTCTTGATATACATCATCATCTTTACAGAATAGTTTTACAAATATACTATCTGTATAATCTGTTACTTTTAATGTAATTATTTTCCATTCTTTAGATGTCTCTTTAAATTCTACATCAAAGCACTTTACCTCTACAACTATATTGTCTATTTCACCAATAATTTCTGATAGGTCAGTTACTTTGTTACTGTTTATTTTTGATTCTTTAAAATCAAATTTCTTTTCTTCTTGTTTTACCTCTTTTTTTTCTTCATGTTTTTTTACAACATTACTAACACTTTGTTTAAGTTCATCATCTATAGATTTTTTAATTAAATCCATTTTTTCTTTATTTTCTACTATTTCTAAATTAAAATTATCAAATCCAAAATTTTTTAATTTATTTATTATTACTTCTTTAACCATTTCCAATTTTTGAAGTTCTATTTTACTGTAAGCTTCTATTTTAATATTATTTTCGTCTATTATAAAGTTTCTATCTAAAAGACTAGATAGAATTGGGGATTCTTCTGATAGTTCCTCTATAATTATTTCAAAATAGTCACAAGCTTTTAAATAATCTATATTTTTTACTTCAAACGTTATTTTAATTAACTCTAAATATGAAAAATAATTATTTATATTGTTCATAAATTCTATATATACATCTTTATTCAAAATTTCTTCGCATGAAATAAATATATTATATTTTGTATGTTCTTTATTAACAATTATTTTTGTAATTTCACTACCTTCAAAATTAGAATATAATTCTTTATTAAAACCAATTTTATTTAGTAAGTTTTCCATCTTAGAGTCCATAATACCACCTATACAGTATTATATCATATTAGAAAAAAAAAGACTTAAAAAGTCTAATTTTATTTAGAAAAAGCCGAAAATAATACTATACCAAGTACATATATTATAAAACCTACAACGGCATAGCAAAGTGCACTTTTTGATTTTTTTGGTTTGTTATCTTTATCTATAAAAAATACAGCTAATCCAACAAATGGGATAAAAAAACTAACTATGTTAAGTGGCGTGCTTTTATAATCTACATCAACTGTTCTATCTTTACCATAATCATATTCTTTATTTAAATAACCGCAATACATACATTTTGGAAGTTCTGGATCTATTGCTTTGTGACATTTTGGACAATACATATCAACACCTCTATAGTAAGTATATACTATTAAAATTATTTAATCAATCTCTTAACATTATCAATTGCATTTTTTTCTAATCTTGACACTTGAGCTTGCGAAATACCTATTTCTTCAGCTATTTCCATCTGTGTTTTTCCAATTAAAAATCTGTCTAAAAGAATACTTTTTTCCCTTGGTTTTAAACTTTTAAGAGCTTTTTTTAACGCTATTGTACTATCCCAATCATTATAACTATCTTTTTTATCTTCAAGTTGGTCAAATAAATATATAATATCACCACCATCATTATATATCGGTTCAAACATACTCACTGGATTTCTAAGTGCTTCTAACGAGTTTATAACATCTATTTCTTTTTCATTTATTTCTTTTGCTATTTCTTCTATTGTTGCCTCTCTACCATATTTATTTGTTAGTTCTTCCTTTGCTCTTAATGAACGATATGCTAAGTCTTTTACGCTTCTAGAAACTCTTATTGAATTATTATCTCTTAAATATCGTTTTACTTCTCCTAAAATCATTGGAACAGCGTAAGTAGAAAATTTTACTTCATGCGAAAAATCAAAATTATCAATTGCCTTTAATAAACCAACACACCCTATTTGAAATAAGTCATCCATATTTACGTCTTTTTTGTTGAATTTTTTTAATATACTCAATACTAGTTTCAAATTTCCTTCAACTAAATCATTTCTCGCTTGTTTACTACCATTATGCATTTGTCTAAATAATTCTGTCATTTCCTCTGTTTTTAAAACTTTTAAATTAGATGTGTTAACGCCTGTTATTTCAACTTTATTATATGCCATTTTGTTGCCTCCTAATAATATTTGGTAGAAAATAGCACATTTTATACAAAAAAGGGTTCAAAAATTTGAAACCCTTTGCAAATCACATTAATAGTTTTCTTTTAGTTCTTCAAAATACGCCTTTGGATGAGCACATACTGGGCATACCTCTGGAGCCTCTTTTCCAAAATGTATGTGACCACAATTTCTGCAAATCCACATTCTATCGCCATCTTTTGAGAATACTAATCCTTCTTCAATATTTTCTAATAATTTTTTATATCTTTCTTCATGATGTTTTTCAATTTTTCCAACGCTTTCAAAAAGAAAAGCTATATGATCAAATCCTTCTTCTTTTGCGATGCGTGCAAACTCATCATACATATCGGTCCATTCATAATTTTCACCATTTGCAGCATCTTTCAAATTCTCTACTGTAGATGGGATAGCATTGTTATGTAATAATTTAAACCATATTTTAGCATGTTCTTTTTCATTATTTGCTGTTTCTTCAAATATAGCTGCTATTTGTTCATAACCATCTTTTTTTGCCTTACTAGCATAATATGTATATTTATTTCTTGCTTGACTTTCACCCGCAAAAGCAGTTAATAGATTTTGCTCAGTTTTAGTTCCTTTTAATTCCATAATTACATCTCCTTCACTATACAAAATTATATAATATTAGTTATTCTTAGTCAATTAAAAAGGCTTTACATTGTAAAGTCTTTTGTTATTAATAAGCTTTGCTTACTCCGTAATCAATTAATTGTAATTTAGAACCTTTATATCTATATAAATCATATGAACTTGATTTAGAAGAGTAATCTTTAAATACATACATATAGTTGTCTTTTACATAGTATACATATCCAACATCTTTAAGTATATTTTTTACTTTTCCATTAAACATGTTGTAGTCTCCACTATTATCTTCAAAATCTGTATAATAGTAAATTTTGTTTGTATCAGTTATTGTTATACCTTTTGTATAAACATCATTATCAATAGCTGTTACTTTTCCAGCTTTAGCCAATTTTAAGTCTCCTGTATAACTCTTTACGTCTGTTGCGAATACTAGGCTATCTCTATATTCACCAGTTGAATCAATAATTTTTGTATCTTCTGCTAATGATTGAGCTTTTCCTAATTTATTACCACTTATCTTAGCATAGAATAATTCATCATCAACAGTATAATATAAATCATTTTTAATAACATATACATCTGCATCATCTGCATTTGAAACTACTTCAGTAGCTTCTTTATCTCCAACTTTAAACATTACTGTTTCTTTTTTATTGTCTTCTAAGTAATTTTTAATTTTGTAGAAATAACTTACTTCAGACAATTTTATTTTTTTACTTGTATCATATGTTTCAGTTGCATATACTACACGTTTTGTTTCCGCATCAGCATATAAAACGCTTGAAGCATCTTCTGTTATTTTTGTTTTCTTATTACCTGTTTGGAAATAAACTTCAATAGTTGGGTCTAACTTAAATTCTTCTTTTAATTGTTCTCTTATTTTTTCTCTAGATTTTACATCATATGATTCAGAAAGGCTTTCTCTATATTCTGAATATTCAACAGTTCCATCCAAATAATCATCATATGTGTAAGCTTTGAAATTTTTATCTGACTCAGCTTTATCATCATCAACTATTTTTGATAAGTCAAAAGTTGAACCTTCGTTTTCAACACCATAAATAAATTTTGTAAAATCATCATTGTAATCATATATTGTGTAAGCATCTTCAATTACTTTTTCGTCTTTTTTAGATTTAATATTATATACATAGTAATCATATAAATCATCATTATTTTCTTTAGAATATAATACTTTTGTCATATTTTCATTGAAATATGCGTATTTTATATCTGAGGCTATTTTTTCTTTGTCATCTTTTGATGCTTTTAGACTTCTCATGTATAAGTTTCCATCTTTTTTGTAGAAAACTTTATCTGCTGATACTGCTCTAATTGAAGATACATCTGAGTCTAGTTTTTCCTTATCTTTGAAATTGTAAGCATATAAATCGCCATCATCATTTGTAAATACTACATATTTATCATTTTCACTAAACATAAATTCGTCTACATCTGATGTAATTTTTTCTCCATCACCAGATTTTCTAGTATCTACTAAATATAAGTTATCACTCTTTGTATATAGAATATATCTATTACTTTTGTTTGAATAAGCTACATCTAATGATTCAGTATAGCTGCTTGCCATTGTAACACCTTGTTTTTTACCAGAAGTAACGAATTTTAATTCTCCATCAGTAGTTAAATATACTAATGGTGTTTCAACATTTTTGCTTCCAGATACTGATGAAACAATTAAGCTTATTATAAGTATAAGTAATGCTATACCTATAACGGCAACTCCTGCTATTATGATTAGAGCCTTATTCTTTTCAAAAAAACTTGGCTGTTTTTCTACTGAAGGCATAGCACTTACTTCAGCAGCTTTTTCTTCTGGCTTTTCATTTACTTGTACAGGTTGAACTTCTACTGGTTGCTCTTGTGTAGTAGCATTTTCAGTATTTTGTTCTTCACTGTTAGTTTGGTTCATATCTTCTGCCATTATTTTCACTCCTTATTAAATATTATTAATACCAAAACTTTATATTCAAAATTTTGATATTATCTAGGATAATTATAACACGAAATATATATTTTACAATACAAAAAGGTACAAATTTCGACACAAAAAAAAGAATTCAATTAATATTGAATTCCCCACACAACGTGGTGATTTGCCTTTTTTCCGCAGCATACACATTTATCGTCTATTGGCTTTTCATCTTCTAGAATGCATCTAGACTTGCAGCCTTTTATTTCTTTTATTTTTTCTTCACATTCTTTATTTCCACACCACATAGCGTGTATAAATCCTGGCTGTTTATTTAAAATTTCTTCTATTTCTTTCAAATTATGAGCTTCAAATGTTAATGCATCTCTTCTAGCTTTTGCCCTTTCGTACATATCTTTTTGTATTGTTTCTAACAAATCTTTTACGTAACTAACTAAATCTATTTCTAATGATTCAACTATTTTTTCACGTGTATCACGCCTTGTAAATGTTATTTTATTATTTTCTAAGTCTCTTTCTCCAATTTCGATTCTTACTGGAATTCCATTTACTTCTGCCTCTGCAAATTTAAATCCAGGAGATTTAATTGAATCGTCAATGTATGATGTAATATTGTTATCATTTAATAACTCATTATATTTTTTGCATAATTCATTAACCTTTTCGCTAGAGCCTATTGGAATTATTACAACTTGTCTTGGAGCAATTCTAGGAGGTAAAACCAATCCATAATCATCACTATGAACCATTATAAGTCCACCTATCATTCTAGTTGTAGTTCCCCATGAAGTTTGATATACATATTCTTCTTTGTTTTCTTTATTTGTAAATGTTACATTATATGCTTTTGAAAATTTTTGGCCGAAGTAATGTGATGTACCTGCTTGCAATGCCACCCCATTATACATTAATGCTTCGTTTGTGAGAGTATATTCTGCACCTGCAAATTTTTCTTTTTCTGTTTTCTTTCCTCTTATTGATGGAATTGCTAGTATCTCATTGTGAAACCAATGGTATACCCCCATCATTTGGTCAGTTTCTTTTTCAGCTTCTTCTCTAGTTGCATGTATAGTATGTCCTTCTTGCCATAAAAATTCCCTGCTTCTTAAAAATGGTCTAGTTTCTTTTTCCCATCTCAATACATTGCACCACTGATTATAAAGTTTTGGTAAATCTCTATGAGATTTAACGTGACTTGCATAATAGTCGCAAAATAAAGTTTCGCTTGTTGGTCTTATTGCCATTCTTTCATCTAGTTTTTTTTGACCACCTTCTGTAACCCACGCTACCTCAGGTGCAAATCCTTCTACTAGATCTCCTTCTTTTTTTAATAAGTTTTCTGGAATTAATAATGGCATTTGGCAATTAACATGTCCTAGTTTTTTAAATTCTTTATCTAATATTTCTTGCATTTTTTCCCAAATCGCATATCCATTTGGTTCAATAACAATGCACCCTTTAACAGATGAATAGTCAGCTAAATTAGCTGCTCTTACAATATCCGTATACCATTTTGCAAAATCTACGTCTCTTGATGTTATATTTTTATTTTTAATATCTCCCATAAATTCCTCCTCATGTATAAATATTATACTATAAATAAAAAAACTTTGCATAAAAATATGCAAGTTATTCATTTGTTAATAATGTTGCTACCTCATTTTTGTATTTGTTGCATTTAAAGCGCTCTTCATCCAACTTTTCTAAGTCATTTAAAAATTTGGCTAAATCTTTGTCATCTATCTCTGTATTTATTATTTTTTCTTTATCATTTATTATATTTAGAATATCTTGTTCCATAATACCACTTCCATAAATCTATTATTATTATATCAATATAAAATCATTTTATAACATTTATATTTGTTAACTTTACTGAATGTTTACATTTTTATTATGTTTTTTAATCTTTTAATAACCTTTTTTTCAATTCTTGATATATAACTTTGTGATATTCCTAATAAATCTGCTACATCTTTTTGGGTCATTTCCTCATATCCCATTAGTCCATATCTTAACACCATTATTTGTTTATCTCTTCCATTTAATTTTTCTATTTCTTCTGTTAAAAGTTTTTTATCAGTTTCGTCATCTAAATTTTTAGTTACTATGTCTCCTTCGGTTCCCAGAATATCTTCTAATCTTAACTCGTTTCCATCACTATCATAACTTAGTGAATCTTCAAAACTTACTTCGCCCTTTTTTCTTTTATTTTTTCTTAAATACATTAATATTTCGTTATCTACACATCTTGATGCATAAGTTGCCAATTTTATATTTTTATCTCCTTTGTATGTGTTTATTCCCTTTATAAGTCCTATTGTCCCAATGCTGACTAAATCTTCTAAATCTACATTAGTATTTTCATATTTTTTAGCAAGAAAAACGACCAATCTCAAATTATGTTCTATTAGTTTATCTCGTGCGTTTTTATCGCCATTGCTAGCTAATTCAACATATTTTGCTTCTTCTTCTTTAGTTAGCGGTTCTGGCAATTTATCAGTGCTCCCTACGTAAAAGCAAACGTTATCTAAACCTAAAATTTCCTTAATATAATTCAATAATCTCTTTAACATAATTCCTCCATTAATTTAGTATTTAAAATGCAATCTACACCATCAATATAAAAATTATCATTGCTTACTCCAATTAATATATTTTTTTTAATTCCTAATCCAACTACATTTATAACCTCAGCGTTTATACAACAAATACTTCCAGTATTATTTAGTGAACTGTAGTTAACCTCAAATGAATTACTAAAATCTACATTTTTCAATTTTTCTTTTGAAACTAGAATAATCGGTCTTTTTGTTATAGGTTCAACTAGCTTATTACCTGTATCTAAAAATCCTGTTAGTTTAATAACATTTCCATTTAATGATATATTTATATCGTAGTATGATGAATAGTTGTTTTTTAACATGAGAGATTGTTTTACATACAAATATATTATTATTGGTGAACAAATTATTAATATTACAAAATTTATAGATAACCCATTGTGATAAAATACAAGACCACTTTGCTTATAACTAAATTCTACATTTAATAAGTATAGAAATCCGCCTAATACTATACTTGTCATATATAAATACATCATGTTTCTCATAAAATATTTGAAATTTTTATAGGAAAAACTAACTACACACATAATTACACTTACTAGTAATTTTATAGTAAAAAGTTCTATACTATTTATCTTTATAAATAAAAGAAATATACTTAATGCTCCTAAAAGTGCTCCTAATATTAATCTTTTTAATTTACACCGTCTTCTTAATATTAGTGATACTGCAAGTAGTAGAATAAAATCAAATGCAAAATTAAGTATGAACAACAAATCCCAATATACTTTCATTTTATCACCCATTTATATTATAAAAAAACGACAACTAATAAATTGTCGTTTTAGATTTATATAATTGTTTTTATAAAAAAAGAGCATTAAGCTCTACTTACATACTTACCATCTTTTGTAGAAATTATTATTTTTTCTCCTTCTTCAATAAATAAAGGAACTTTTACAGTCATACCTGTTTCAAGTGTAGCATCTTTTTGTGCACCAGTTGTAGTATTACCTTTTACAGCTGGTTCTGTTGCTGTGATTAACATTTCTATTTTTTCAGGTAAGTTGATTCCTAATAATTCTCCTTCATAGAAAACTATATCTACTTCTAAGTTTTCCTTTAAGAATTTTACTGAATCACCAAGTTGTTTTGAAGTTAATTCAACTTGATTATAATCATTCATATTCATGAATATATATTTATCACCTTCTGCATATAGATATTGCATTTTTGACTTTTCTATATGAGCTTGTTCTACTTTTATACTTGAATTAAATGTTATTTCTATTACAGCACCTGATCTTAAATTTTTTAATTTAGTTTTAACAAATGCTGCTCCTTTACCTGGTTTTACATGTTGAAATTCTATAACTTGATAAAGATTTCCTTCGTAAATGATTGTCATACCTGTTTTAAAATCATTAACATTTATCATAACTTAACCTCCTATAAATTTTGTTTTTCAATTTGCTTTTTTAAAGAACTAATACAACTATACAAATTATTTTGATCTAATTCATTTAAATCTATATTTATTACTTCTTTTACACCATTTCTATCAATAATGGATGGCAAATTAATGTATATACCCGTTTCTGTATCATAAGATGATGCAGTTAGTATTTCTTTTCTATTATTTAATAATACATCTGTTATATAAGAAAGTGAAGATGCGTCTGTATATGCATTTCTAGCAAAATTCTCTAAAAATTCTTTTTTTATACTCTCTAAAGTATCATCATTAAAACAATCACTTAACTTCAACACACCTATATTACAAACATCAAATGGAATTATATATTCCTTATCATTACCCAATACATATGAATTAACATTTGATACGCTTATCTCTAATCTATCACTAATTATATGATTCAAATACGCTGTTTCTGCTAAAGAACCTATACCTATAACTTTATTTGTTGGTTCATGTGATAATTTTAGAATATTATAACAATCAACATTTATATTAGAGGTTGCTACTAAATATATTCCAGAAAAACCATTTTCCTTTGCACCATTTATAATTTCACTAAGCTCATCAATACTTTTGTTACCTGTTACAACTAGTATATTGGCATCTTTGCAAGATTTATAAGTTCCATATTTAATTTTAGTATTAGATTTAAAAAAAGAAGCTGTAGTGTTCATATCCATCATATCTTCTTGCTTCTTAGCTATAAATACTATTTCGTCAATATTTATATTTTTGTTAATCAATGAATAGGCATAATTTTTATTAGTATCAGAATAACCAATAATAACTATTTTATTCATACTATTTCTTTTCTTCTCTATGTAATGTAGATTTTCTACATTTTGGACAATAATGGTTTAATTCTAGACGTTCTGGATCATTTTTTTTGTTTTTACTAGTTGTTTTTGTCTTATTTTTACATTCAGTACAAACCATCATAATTACATTTCTATTTAAAGCCTTTGCCATTACTCTTCTCCTCCTTCTTGTTCACATGCAATATTATACCATAAGTTTCTAATTTGTGCCAAAAAAATAATTAGAAATTTTAGAAGAAATCCTTTTATGTACATTACTTACATAGCTATTTGATGAATTTGGATGTGAAACATCAGGTGCGATTACTACTATACTCATTATAGGATCTTCACTTGGTGCATATCCTATAAAAGATTTCGTTATAGTTTCTGTATCTATTGAGCCATCTCCATCACTATCTAAAAAGCTTTCACTTGTTCCTGTTTTACCAGATGGATTTGGTGCTCCACCCATAAATCCTCTACCAAGGCTTCCTTTCATAACAGAATTAAATGCTTCTCTTACCCTATTCATATGTTTTTCATCAAGGCCAATCGTATTTAATGTATTCGTTTCGAATGTATACATTGTATCTCCTGTTGTTCCTGATTTAACATTATTTAATAAGTGCATTTGAAGTCTATTACCACCATTAGCTATTGTATTTATGTATTGTGCTAATTGAATTGGAGTATAGCTATCATATTGTCCTATTGAAAAATTTAAGTATAATCCAGAATCCTGTTTAACTCCTTTAAATCCAGTACTTTCAACAGGAAGATCTATTTCAGTTTTTACTCCTAAACCAAATTCTGCAAAAGTATTTCTGTATAATTCAAAATATTTAGGATCTATATGAACGTTCTTATTATAACTATATTTTACGCCTGCTACTAAAAGAGCTGTTCTAAATTGATATGAATTTGAAGATAATTGTATTGCAGTTATATCATTAAGGGTTCCTAAATTTTTACTCCAAGAGCATTTTTCTTTTACGCCTCCTAATTTAATACATGAATCTACAAATGATGTACCGATATCAATAACGCCAGTTTTATAACCAACTGTTAAAGATGCACCTTTTACAACTGAACCTACTGTTATTGGAGAAGTTGTTATTCCAGGCGTATAATCATAAACTTTATATGATGAAGTTTGATTATCCCACAATATTTGTTTACCCGACATAGCGTATATTTCTCCTGTTTTTGGATTAGAAATAACTACAAATGTCTTATTGAAATATTCAGTATTTGGTTCTGTTTTAGCATTTATCATTTCTTCTATCATTATTTCTTCCAATTTTTTTTGCAAATCTATATCTATTGTGAGGTATAAATCATTTCCTCTTGTGCCATCATTTACTAAAATGTAGTCATTATTGCTTGATACTTTATATTTGGCTTTAGTCCCTTTTAAGTAATTTTCATACTTATATTCTAAATAACTAGTACCAACTCTATCAGTAAGAGAGTAACCTTGCGATAAGTAATCATCTTTTAATTCTTTTGGTAAGCCCTGGGATGATGTTGAAACTTTACCAAATATAGTTTTTAATGTATCATCATACAAATATATTCTATCCCAATCCAATTTAACATTAAATCCATTTAATTTTGATACATTAGTTGCTATAAAGGCATATTCGCTATCTGTTACGCCTTCGTTTTTAATTATTTTTTCATCATATGAATATCCATTGTTCATTAAATAGTATATGTATATAGCTTTTTTATCTCTTTCTGTATAAGATTCTATATCACTATCACTTACTCTTGAAAATTTTAATTTGTATATATCATCATTACTTAACTTTCTCTCACTAAATTGTTTTTTTTCAGAATCTGTTAATCTAGAACTTGCTTTTTTGGAATTTGTAAGTATCCAAAAGTTTTTTAAATCTACTACACTCAATTTTGAGTAATTTACATCTATATTATCCGCCACTTGATAAGCTAGTTTAATTTCTTCTTTATATGAAATATTTTTACTTTTTTTATAATAAATTGTTTTTACTGCCTTATTATCCACAAGTATTTTACCATTTCTATCATACATTCTTCCACGTGGAGTTGATGGACCATCTATTAAAGTTACAGATGCAGTTGCTAATTTTTCAATGTATTCTTCATTCTTTCCGACTTGTAAATTAACAAGTTTTGAGAAAATTAAAACAAATACTAAAACCGTAAGAAAAATAAATAAAATATATCTTCTATTTATTAATTCTTGAGATATATTGTAACTATTGTATGAAGCTTTATACTTTTTTCTCATATTATTACCTCATTATTATTATAACTTATTACCAATAAGACATACAAATATTTTTATATCATATTATATTGTAGGTGATATTTATGTATGATTATTTAATTAAAAAATATATTGAAAGACTTACAATTGATGATATTTCAAAATATGCTAAAAAACAAGGCGTTGTTTTAGATAAAAAAGAAACGGAAGTTATATATAATTATATAAAAAAAGACTGGAGGACATTTTACTATGGTAATCCTAGAGCACAGTTAAATGAAATGAAAGAACTTCTTTCTCCTGAAACTTATAAAAAAATTGAAAATTTATATATTGAAACGAAAAATAAAATTAATAATGGATATTAAAAATAGAAACAAACATGTTTCTATCTTTTTCTAATTTCTTCAATCATATTTGGATTAAACTTTTTATTTTTAATCATTATTATTTCTTCTTTAAAAGGAGGATATATTTTTTCTTTTGAATCTGGTGTTTCAGTTATATAAGGTGTTTCTAATATTTTAGGAATACTAGCTAATCTTTCGTTATATATAATATTTATAAGTGTGTCAAATCCTATTTTCCCAAATCCTATATTTTCATGTCTATCTTTTCTTACACCGCGTTCATTACAACTGTCATTTACGTGAATACATCCTATTCTATTTATTCCCATTTTTTTATCTATCATGTCTAGAATTTCATCAAATTTGGTTAAATCATAACCTCTATCATTCATATGACATGTGTCTAGGCAAACCATTAATTTATCATTCAATTTTACGCCATTTATAATTCTGTTAATTTCATCGATATCTCCCAATTCACTACCTTTTCCAGTCATAGTTTCTAGGCATATTTTTATGTCATCTTCTTCTTTTAAAATTCTATTTAATGCATTTATTATGTTTTCTATTCCAGTATCAATACCTAATCCTACGTGGCTTCCTGGATGAAGAACTATTTTTTTTACTCCAAATTTAATACATCTATCTAATTCTTGACGTAAAAATGAAATAGCAAATTCATAACTTTCTTTTACTTTATTGTTTGCAAGGTTAACTATGTACGGTGCATGTACAATTACATTTTTAAGTTCTATACCGTTCTCATTCATTAATTTATAAGCCTCTTCTATTTTATCTGTATTTATAGGAGATCTCATTGTATTTTGAGGAGCACCTGTATAAAACATAAACGCATTTTCACCATAAGAAATGGCTTGTTCTACACATCCAAGTAATTGATCTTTAGCGTTATACAAAACATGTGATCCTATTATTAATTCTTTATTCATATCATCATTCCATTCCTATGTAATTATAACATGCAATAAAAAAAATAGATATATTAAATATCTATTTTCTTACTATTGGCAATTGCCAGAAGTGATTTTTTCTGTTGTAAAATCAGTATCACTAGTTACGTCAGTTACACCAGTTACGCAATAACTTCCATCAGTTACTTTTGTCAAAGCATAAGTATATTTTCCATTTGCTCCAGCAGTTACTGTAATTGTTCCACTAGTTAATCCTTGACTATCCATTGGAATTTTTGTTACATCTACAGTTGCAGTTGTTTTTGCTTGTTCACCTTCACCAGTAGTTGTGAAAGATAAGTCAGCAGTATCCATGTCAGATTGACCCATGCTATTTAAAGCAACTTGAGTTTTTAAACTTTCAACATACATTAAAACTTGGTTTTTGAATGTACTCTTTTTAGCCTTATCTAAAACACCTAAGATTGTTGGTGCTGCGATTAATAAGATAACAGCTAAGATTGCGATTACTGTTAGTAATTCGATTAATGTAAAACCTTTTTTGTTCATTTTTTTCATTTACTTCTTTCCTCCTATTTATTTTACAATATAACTATACCATTGCTATTTGTCAAAGTCAATTAGTATTTTCAAAAATTTATACTGTTTACATTTTTATTATAATCAATATTTTATTTTATATACTTTAATATATTTATCACCATATTTTTTTTCTTTTATAACTTCAAAATTTTCTATATTTTCTGGAATATTTTGACTATATTCAACTACTATCATTCCATCTTCATTTAACATTTTTTTTGAATTTACAATTTCAAATATTTCGTTTGTTACATTCATTTTATATGGAGGATCTAAAAAAATAATATCTAATTTTTGGTTTATTCTTTTTAATGCGTTTAAGTAATCACCTAAATATACTTCACAATACGATTCAATTTTTAAATTTTTAATATTTTTATTAATTGCATCTATACATTTTTTATTATTGTCTACAAATATTACTTTTTTAGCACCATTGCTTATTGCTTCTATTCCTAATGAACCACTGCCTGCAAATAAATCTAAGCAAACACTTCCCTCTAGTTTTTGATTTATCATTGAAAAAAGACTCATCTTAACTCTATTCATTGTTGGTCTTGTTCCTTCTATGTTATCCCCTAAAATTACTCTTGATTTTAAAAAGCCGCTTATTACTCTCATACTCATATTAATTACATCCTTTTTTGTCTATTAATGAGTTTAATTTTTTATTTAAATCCATTATTATATAATTCATTTCTTGTTCATATTTTAAATAGTTTTTAACAATTTCATTATTATATAATGATATTTTAATATTTTGAAATTCTTCATTTTTATTTTCTTTTTTTTTGTTAAAATCTATTATTTGAGATTCTAGTTTTTTATCTTCTTTCATTTTTTTCTTATAAAATTCGAGATTCTTAATTGTTTCACTATTATCTAACTCATCCATTAAACTATTCAAAGCTTCAATTATCTTATTCATATTATCACCAACTTTATTATACTTATTATAAAAAAAATAAGTCAATACAAATTAACTTATTTTAGAGCACTCATAAATTTAGCCATCATATCTAAATTATTTATTATTTGTTCAAATCTATCTGTTGTTCTTAATTTATACTTTTCTTTCATTTCTTCCTCAAAGATTTTGAATGTTTTTGGATCCCTATTTAAATATTTATACCAGCTAGAATTTTCATGTAAATATTTAATTAAATATGGGTTATTTTTAATTTTAAATTGTAATTCTAATGTCATTAATCTTCAAACCTTTGATAGATTGGTCTTGGTGTATACGTAGAAGCTTTTACTCCATCATCTTTTTTTAACAATCCTTGCACTAAACCAATTCCCTTTTGGATAGTTTCAATATTTCCTTGAAGTTGATTCATGTCTATTTGTTTCAAATAGTTCATTATATCGGATAATCCTATTTTTTTCTCTTCAACTGTTTTGCTCTCAACCTTTGTTTCTTTTCTTTTAAAATATGGTTCCCAAGCATCTTCGTCTTCATCATATAAATCCCACATTTCATAGAATTTTTGCCATGTCATATTTCCGCCATTAACATGCGTAATAAGTTCTTTATGCTTTTTTACAAACTCTTTAAACTGCTCCTTCTTTTCCATACTATCACCTAAATAATTATATGTAATTATTTTTATAAAGTGACAAAATAAAACAAAAATTTTATTTTATTAATTTATATACAATTCTTAAAAATTAATAATTTTTTTTAATAACTTTTTGATTGCTAACAGGCTCAGGAAGAAAATTTTTTGCAATTATACTAATTTGTGTCAAAGCCTCTTCTGCTTTATTTAAATCATTTTTTTCTTCATACGAAGGATTTGGACAAAAAAGTCTGTCATTTACTATAAAATCTAAATAAAGAATACGTTTTAAAGCGTCTGTTGAAAATCCACTGTTGATGAGTTCTCTTATTCTGTTTTTCTTTTTCTCATTTATATCTTTAAATTCTTGTGATTCTCCAACATCTTTTCCTAAATTTTTAGAAGAATATTTTGAATGTTTTTCAGATATTAACGCCATTACTCTAATTTCAAATTCTAATTTTGCTATTTTTTCTATAATACTTTGATTACTATTTAATAGTAAACTGTCTATGTATCCGTTGCTTTCAAAATTACCACCTACAACACAAGTATAACCACCCAATTTAGACACAGCATTAAGAAGTTCAAATTCACTTGCTGAATCTCCCATTGCACATATATTCTTTATCTTGTAACTTTTTAGTTTATCAAGTGCAAGTTCAATTGCCTCCTCTTTTTGGTTTACAAAATTAATTTGAAGATTGTACATATTGATACTTTTACCAAGTTGTTTTGCTTCAGGATTTTTAGAAATAGCACTCATAAAATAGATAATTTTATCTCTATATTCTGGTAATATTTTACTCGATAGCATTGAAAAAACATATGCTAGACTATCTAGGGCTACATGATTAAGACTTGATATAATAATTAAAAAATTATTCCCAGATAAGTATTTATTAAGTATAGGTGCAAGTTTTGCACATTCTCTTTCAATACCATCATATGTTTTACATTTATTCTCATCAATTAATGTTCCAAAAAGATCAGAAAATAAAATGTTATACTCATCAGTATCACTACTTGGTACATTGAATAGTTGTTCTAGTAAATTATCCATTATTAATCACCTTTCTCAATATGATACTAAAATAATTATAAAAGTCAATAATTTATAAAAAAATAGCAATATCATTTTGCTATTTTAATAATTAATATCATCTAAAAAATCATCTATTGTTAATATTTTTTCATCAATTTGTTTTAAATCTATATTACTTTCTTTTACTTCTTCAATAATTTCTTCTTTTTCTTTTAAGGATATTACTTCATCACCTATTAAGTATGTTTCTAGAATCTTTTCTTTTACAATGCTACTTCCAATGCTGTTCCTATCAACGATTGGCAATGAATTTAATTTTATAGCAAATTCTTCTTTTTCTGTCTTAACGCTTATTATTTTTTTAGAATCTACTGTATAACTTGATATTATCCTATTTAAGTTACTTTTTACTTCTCTTATTAATTGAATTCCTCTTTTTGCACGACTAGTTATTGGTATTTCTAGTATTCTTATTCTTTTACCATGTCCTTTATCTGTTATTAATGATAAATACTCACAATTTGAATAAACATGCCCACCAATTACTGTATCGTCTTCTTTTAAATTTATTGCCTTTACACCTGATGCCTTAAGCCCTAATACTGGTATTTCTGAAGTTCCATATATTAATCCATATCCTTCGCTTGTAACAACAAGCACATTTTCTGCATTTGAATCACTAACACTAACTAGTAAATCATCATTTTTTAATGCCATGCAGTTTATAGGTTTACTATATCTTTGAACTTTAAATTCTGATATATCTGTACGCTTTGTCATACCATTTTTAGAGAAGAATGTAAGTGTTTTATTTTTAAAATCACCTGGTAATACAGTTTCGATTATTTTTTCGTTAGATTGTAAAGTAATTATATTGCTTATATGTGTTCCTAGCTCTTTCCATTTAAGGTCAGGTATTTCATATACTGGAACATATAAATAATTACCTAAGTTAGTAAACATAAGCATAACATCAAGAGTATTAACATCATATATATGTTTAACTGAATCGCCTTGTTTTAATGCAGTTTGTTCTTCTTTTGAAGCATTATAACTTCTTGTTGATACTCTCTTTACATATCCTTCATTAGTTACTACAACTATAACATCTTCTTCTTTAATCAAACTTGTAGTGTCAATCTTTAATTCTGTTACTTCATCTCTTATTTCTGTTTTTCTAGGAGTAGCATATTCTTCTTTTATAGCTAATAATTCTTTTTTCATTACATTTTTCATTTTAGTTTCACTAGATAATATAGCATTTAATCCACTCATTATTTTTTCTAGATTTTTTAATTCTTGTTCTAATTCAACTACATCCGTATTAGTTAATCTATATAATTGCAATTCAACTATTGCTTTAGCCTGTTTTTCAGAAAAATCAAATTCTTTAATCAAATTATCTTGTGCATCGGCTTTATTCTTGCTTGCTCTAATTACACGTATTACATCATCAAGTATAGATATAGCTTTTATTAAACCTTCTATTAAATGATATCTTTCCTTAGCGTGCTCAAGATCAAATGTTGTTCTTTTTGTTATAACTTCTTTTTGATGTTGCAAATATACATCTAGACATTCTATTAAACTTAATTGCTTTGGACGTCTATTAACAATAGCTATCATATTAAAATTATAATTAATTTGAAGTTCTGTGTTCTTCAATAAATAATTTGTTATAAGTTCAACATTGGCATCTTTTTTTAAATCAATAACCATTCTTAGTCCTTCTCTATCTGATTCGTCTCTTGATTCAAGTATGCCTTCTATTTTCTTTTCTATTCTTATATCTTCTATTCTTTTTGCTAAATTAGCTTTATTTACATCATATGGAATTTCAGTGACAACAAGTTGAGTACAATTTTTACCTTGTACAACTTCAATTTTGGATTTTACTATTATTTTACCTTTTCCAGTTTTATAAGCCTGTCTTATTCCTTCTATTCCTTCAATTATTCCACCTGTTGGGAAATCTGGCCCTTTAATATGTTGCATAACTGAATCTAAGTCACCTGTTGGATTATCTATTCTTTCTATACATGCATCTATTACTTCTCCTAAATTATGTGGAGGTATATCTGTTGCATATCCAGCACTTATACCTGTTGAACCATTTACTAAAAGGTTTGGAAATCTTGCTGGAAGAACTGTCGGTTCTAGAGCCTTATCATCATATGTTGGAGCATACGCTACTGTATCTTTGTCAATGTCTTTCATAAGTTCGCCAGCAATTTTAGAAAGACGAGCCTCAGTATAACGAGATGCAGCTGCAGGGTCTCCATCCATACTACCATTATTTCCTTGCATATCAACATAAGGAGTATTTAATTTCCAAGATTGACTCATTCTTACAAGTGCATCATAAATGCTTGAATCACCATGTGGATGGTAATTACCCATTACATTACCAACTGCTTTTGCACTTTTTCTATAATCTTTATCATAAGTATTTTTATCTTTGAACATTGAGTATACTATACGTCTTTGAACTGGTTTTAATCCATCTCTAGCATCTGGAATTGCTCTATCTTGAATTATTGTTTTACAATATCTTCCAAATCTAACTCCCATTAACTCTTCTAACGTATAATCATATACTCTTTTAGCTATAACATTGTCTTGCATAATATCACCATATAATCATTATATTATTTATTTTAGGGCTTTTGCAAGTTTAAAACGAAAAAAGATGAAATTAATCATCTATTTTAAGGTGCTTTTTTAATATTTTACTTAATTCAGCTTTTTTAATTGGTTTTACTATACATCCACTAAATCCATTATATGTATATCTATCTTTATATTGTAAATGTTGTTCTGTTATCATTATTATTACTGGTATATTAAATTTTTCTTCTAACTTTAATTTTTCGAATGTTTTTATTCCATTTAATCTTGGCATATCTTCATCTAACAAGATTAAATCATACTTTTGTTTTTTTCTTATTTT
>CAKPCJ010000013.1 GCA_934141575.1 uncultured Bacilli bacterium | reverse complement strand
TAATTTTTCCCCCTTTTAAAAACTACTCAACCAAATATAATTTCATCACTACTCAACGTTGCCATTTTTAATTGTTATGACATAATAACATATTTTTAACATTTTGTCAACTTTTGCCCAATAATTCATTAAAACAAACTATTAATTAATTTAGAAAAAAATGATTCATATTTCACTTCATCATCTTCTTCAGCCTCAACTATGCATAATGGTGGAAACAACACACACCACCAATTCGAACCTTTACCTTCGCCTAAGGTTACTAATAACGATTCATATTCACCTTCCTCATATACTTTACCATTATATTCTTTTTGAGGAAAATAATTATATCCATAGTTAATTTTATAACCCAAATCATAATTTTCTTCACTCAATGTATCACTAACTAATTTATCCAAATTAGAAAAATTGTTTGCTATTATCTGCCTACTTTCCATTATATTATCTACATCTTTAAGTAAAATAGATAATTCGTTTTGAATTTTTGTTTTAACTTTCATTTTAACTTCTTGATCATACTCAGAATCACTATTAGCAATTATTCTTAACCTTATTGCCTCATCAGGAATATCTTTTCCATAACTATTTCCTCTAACTATATTTATAGTAATTAAACATATTATTATACCCAATATTACTTTTTTAATCATTTAAAAACACGCTCCTTAATATCTTATCAGCGTGTTCTATAATTTTTATTCAAAATTTTTAATAAAAACAAATCTATCTCTACCATATATATCTTTCTTTACTTCAACATCTACGTCACTTAAATATTTATTAGCCAACAAAAGAAGATCGTTTCCTTGGGTTTCACCAATTTCAAAAGCTATCAAAAATTTATAATTCAAATAATTTGAAACATTAGAAAGAACTTTTCTATAACAAGCAAGACCATCTACCCCAGCATATAATGCAATACTTGGTTCATTCTTCTCAACTTTAGGATCTATTTCTTCAATAGTTTTAATATATGGAGGATTGCTAATTATAACATCAAATTTATCATCAACATTTTCGAATATATCACTATTTGTAAAATTAATATTAACATTATTATCACAAGCGTTTTTCTTTGCAACACTAAGTGCATCATTAGATATATCAACAGCAGTTATAACTGAATCTGGCAATTCTCTCTTTAATGTAACAGCAATACATCCACTACCAGTACCAATATCTAAGATTTTTGGAGAATTAAATTCGTCTTTTATTATATCTAACGTATACTTAACCAATTCCTCAGTTTCAAATCTAGGAATTAAAACATTTTTATTAACTTCAAAATTATATCCATAAAAATCAACATTACCGACTATATACTGAACTGGCTCACCAGATTCTAATCTCTTAATAGCGTCATCTAAAGGTCCATTATAATATTTTTTTATATATTCTAAATCTGTCATATTACCCTACATCTCTCTAATCTTTTCGGCTACTTCCTTAACACGCCTAAACCTATGATTAAGACCTGATTTAGTTACAACTTCACCAGTTTCATGAGTCATAATTTCACTTAATTCAAGTAACGAAGACTCCTGATATTTAAGTCTGTATATACAAGCCTCTTTAGTTTTTTCATCCAAAATATCCAATGTTGATTTTTCTAAAATTAAATTAATATCATCAACCTGTCTAAGTGCTGTTGCAATAATTTTATTAACATTTGCCTGCTCACAATTATTAAGACGATTTGTCATGTTCTTATGATCTCTATATATTCTTATATCTTCAAAATATAACACTGCATTATATGCCTTTATTATTCTTAAAAAATCACCTATTTTTTCAGCTTCTTTTATATATACCATATAGCCTTTAGAGCGTTTTAAAAATCTACTATTAAGATTGTATTGATTTAACAACTCTTTCAAAAACAAAGCGTATTTTTTACTGTTAACAAGAAATTCTAAATGATATCTAGAAGACTTAGGATCATTAATACTACCCTTAGCAAGAAAACATCCTTTTAAATAAGCAGCTTTTTCAACATCACTATCAATTATATAATCTTCTGGAACATCATCTAATATACATAAGTCATTAGTAATGATAGATGCATTATTATGTATTTCTAACATATAAAGCATATTCTTTTTAAAATTAAAATTACTTCTAACAGTAATTTTAATCTGAACATTATATAATTCTTTCAACAATGAATATATTCTTCTAGCAACAGCAGCATTTTCAGTATTTATTTTTAAAACATCATTCTCATAACTAGAACTATTTTTAATAATTGCAGATAACTCTGCTATATTTTCTGACCTAACAGATTCATTTTTAGTTATTTCATTTTTAACCATTACAGTAAATGACATGTTACCTCATTAAATAACTAAATACTTGGAATGCTGTCTTCATAGAATCGTGTCTAATAAGTCCATCCACAATTGTAGTAAGATCAGCACTTATTACTTCTACTCCCATACTTTCAAGTTCGTCTTTATCTATTATTATAGGTTCACTTGCTTCTTTAGTTTTATAACGATTTAATATTTCTTTAGGAATATCAGATGTAGAAGTTATAACTGCATCCAAATAATTACCACCCATATATTTATCAATGGTTTTAACACAATCACTTACCTTAAAATTATCTGTTTCACCATGTTGAGTAACTAAATTTGATATATATATTTTTTTAGCCTTAGAATTTATAATGGCACTTCTCATATCATCTGACAAAATTGTTGGAATTATACTAGTGTACAAACTACCTATACCATAAATAATTAAATCAGCCTCTTTAATAGCGTCCAACACAGCAGGTAACACATGTACAGATTCTTTATATTTTAAATCCTTAATAACTTTTCCAGCATCTGTAATATTATGTTCGCCTTCAACAATAGAACCATCCGTCATTTCAGCAACAAGAGTAACCGAATCATCAGTAAATGGTAAAATAGTGCCTTTAACATTTAAAACTTTAGATAAGTCCTTAACAGCACCTGATAAAGATCCATTTATATCAATTAAAGCAGTAAGTAACAAGTTACCAACAGAATGATTCTTCAAATAATTTTCATTCTTATATCTATATAACAATAAATTTTCTAGTATAGGAGCATTATCAGATAAATTACAAATAACTTTATTCAAATCTCCTATCGCAGGTATATCAAAATCCTCTCTAAGTTTACCAGTTGATTTACCATCATCGGCTACAGTAACAACAGTAGTAATATCAACAGGAAATTTCTTTAAACCTTTAAGAAGTGAAGCAGAACCACTACCTCCACAAAGTATAACGACTTTTTTATTCATTTTATCACCCTCCAGTAAATTATATTACATTAAACAACTTTATACAATAGTTATATTCTAACAAAAATAATAGATGTGTCATCAGAATAATACATGTGAAAATCTTTTCTTTCACTTAAATACCATTCTAAAGGCAATCCCCTCTGTATAATAATCACATCAAAATCATACTTCAAAAGCATTTCATTAGGATCCTCACATAAATTTTCTAGGTTATAACTGTCTATCAAAATATTAGAACTATAGATATCCGCAATACCATTTATAAAAATCTTTATATCATCATCATATAATTTATAAGTTAAATAACCACCTGTATTATAATCATTAAATAAATGTTTAGGTTTTAACTCTTTCAATTTTTCAATTGCTTCATCGCTATATTCGTATTTATAATTATACAAAGAAAAAGAAGAAAGCTGATTAATAGCCAAATATAAAAACATTAAAGAAAATATCAAATAAGCAAATATTTTTATAAGTTTCATATTTAATTTCATAGGCAATACTTTAAAACCATAAACATATTTTCCAACAAAATAAGTAGAAACAAACATATAATAATGCATAAATCTAACAGACCTAAACATCATAAACAAAAACATAAAATAAACAATAAGATCAAAATAATTTAATTTTTTCTTATTAGAAAACACAAATACTAATATTGGTATAACTACAATAATAAAATAATAAATGCCAATTAATCCATGAAAATTTGGACTAAACCATTCTGATATAGAATTAATCATATTATTATCTCCCATATTAATAAATGGATATATTAATATCTTATATGAATACGGATTAATAAAAGAAAGTAAAATACTAAAAATAAATATTAAAAACAATTTCTTATCAAAATACTTATTAAAAATTAGTTTATATAATATAGATAATATTAAAATCAAAGGAATAAGTGAGGAACTACCACCATGCAAGTTAACCCAAAGCAATTGTAAAATTGGAATAATATACAATAGTTTAAAATTATTTAAATTAAAATCCAAATACTTAAATAATATTGTTATAAAAATCAAAAATAAAAGGTAACTAAACAAATATGGTCGATGATTAAAACTACACATGGATGTAACACATAAAAACAACCATAAGATTTTTATTAAATTAGACAGATTAAAAACTTTGCTTACTTTCAAAAACTTAACTAAAAATAGATAAAATATTGTAACAAAAATACTTAAAATTGCAATCATACCAATTGGACCAACTAGATACATTATTAAGTCAGACAACCATTCATGTGAAATAAAATTTAAATTATTAACTTCACCATACCACGAAAAAATATCTGTCTTAGGAATAATACTATTTGAAAATATATATTTTCCAACAGAAATATGCCATCCATAATCAGGATCAGTTATACTTTTAATTGAAATAATTAAATTAAAAAGTCCTATAATATACACCATTATTTATTCACCTCAAATTTATATACTTTATACCCTATAAGCTCATCAATAACAATAGAATTTTTTATTATATACTCACAAATTTCATTATGCAATTGATTATTTAAGTATTCAGTATCACTCATAATAAACAAAATATCTCGATCACTTGAATTAATAATAGATAAATATTTATCATAACTACCATACCCAAGATTACCATATAACAATAAGTCAAATTCATCTATAGGTAATCCACTTTCTAATTTATAAAAATAAGAGTTATAGCTTATTATATGTATATCATATTTATAAGAATAATCACTTACAAACTTTGAAATAGAATTAACTTGATACAAAGTACTAGGATGATTTCTATATTTAAAATACTTAGTATCACTTTTATTATAATTTTTAATCATGAACAATATAAAGAACAATAAAGCAAACAACAAAACATATTTAGAAAAATGGTTTAATTCTTTATTTCTAGTTAAATATATAAGAACTGGTATAAATGCCAATAAGCAATGATTTAAATCAAATATTGGATAACAAATAACCTGAAAACAAATTAAATATAAATAATCTCTAAAATTACTCTTATCATTAAGTAACATATATATTAAATATAGTAAGACAAAAATTTCTATTAAAAACACTAAGCCAAATTTACTATTATGTGAAGAAAAATCAAAAAGTCCTAAAAAAGAATAATTAACAAAATCAAACAATGAATTATTAAAAACTAAATACAAAATCAAAATAATAATAGGAACCAAAAAACCAAAAAACCCTTTTAAAAATTCTTTAAAAGAAGTAAATATACTTAAAAATATAGGAATGAACAAACACAAGCCAATATTTTGTTTAGTTATGAATATAATACCAGTAATCAATCCTACTAAAAATGAATTATGCTTATATTTTTGCAAATAAAATAATATTATAAATAAATACATGCAAAATAGATTATAATTTGGAAAAAAAGCTACTAAAGAAAATAATAACAAAATTGAAGCAATAAAATAAAATGATTTAGAATTTATTTTTTTTACGAAATAAAGAGAAATTGTAGCTATTACAGCATTAAACATGTACATAACACAAATATTTTTTCCAAATAATATTAATAAAAATGAATTAATAAAAAAATAAAATGGCGTTTGCAACAAATTAAAATCTCTATATGGAATAAGACCATTAGATATATTATATGAAAATCCAAAATTCCATATTTCATCACAAGAAAAAGGAGTAACTAAACAACTAAAAGAAAAAAATATAATAAAAAATAAAAAGTAAAACAACACACTTTTAGTTTTAGACACGTTTATCACCTAAATATCAGTATACAGTATGTAAAAAAAAATGTCTATGCTTAAAAGTTATGATATAATCAATGTATAAAGAATAATAGGGTGATACCATGAACAAAGGATTTACTTCAAAAGAATTACTGATAGTAGTAATTGTATTTGGTTTAACACTTGGTGTTATACTTCCAATAATAAGCAAAAATAAAGATAATGCAAATAAACAAGAACTAGTAAACAAGGCAAAGTTATATATTGAAACTCTAAATACTGATATAATAAATGCAAACATAAACGGCAAAAATATCTTGTATCAAACATATCTGCCAAATAACACTGGTGAAACTGTAACATTTAAAATAGAGAATATTCCAATAGATTCAGAATACAAATATAATGGAATAATTAAAGTAACAGAAAATAGTAAAAATAACTACAGTTATAAAATAGCAATACGCAATGAAACATTTATGTTAGGAACAGAAAAAAATTTAGTAAACAAAGAAGATATAAAATTAAACAAAGTAATTGAATATGACAGTAATTTATTTAATAAATAAAAAAAGATTTAAGAACAAACTCTTAAATCTTTTTTATATTAAAACTACTATTATAAATATTGCCATCAAAATTACTAAAATATATAAGAATAATTTAACTATATATTTTAACCACTCAGTATATCCTATTTTATAGTAAGATAAACCAAACATTAGCATAGCACTTGTAGGTGCAACTAACATAACTAAACCGTATACAGTTTGAACTATTAGCGAAACTACATTTATATCTGAAGTAGCAGTAGCATTTATAGCAGGAAGTAAATTTGTGGCAACTGTTGTGATATTTGGAACAAATATACTTGCAACAATAATAGCAACTGTTGAAATAAATATATTAAAGCTACCAAATAATGATAAAATCCAATTTACAAACGTTAAGTAGAATGAATAATTAGAAGTTATTACTGAAATTGAACTTACAAACAATAATACAATTGCAGCTGGTAAAACTCTTTTCCCACCCTTATACATTCCATCAAGCATATCATTAAAGCTAATACCATATATAAACCCAATTAATAATGAACATATAAATAACAAATATGCTAAATCAATATATCCTAATTTACTAAATACAGGCATTGTACCAAATATATTAGAAATTACTGGAATTGATGCCAACGTTTCATTTACATTTGCAAAGAATTCAATACCTATAATATCGCCAAATTTAAATACACCAAATATAATTAATAGAAACAAAACCATTATATATATAACAATGGGTAATTTTTTTCTTTGTGTAGATGTAATAGCATCATAATTTGGAATATCTAAATACTCAATGTCAGCATTTTCTAAAGTTGATTTTTTAAATACATGTGATATAAATAAATACATAGACATTACTAGAATAAAGGCTTTAGGGACAATCAAATCAACATACGATAAACCATAATAGTTATTAATAGCGCCTATTACTGAAGTATTAAATGTAGCAGCTAAACTACCTAATAATATTGAACCTATAGTAGAAGCAAATACAGTTTTATTATCATAACCAGAATACATCAATACAGTGCCAAATAAAGGAATAAACACAAATAATTCAAGTTGTAATCCAAATAATGACGAAATCAAAGCAAAGAATAAAATAGATATAACAATCAACCATTTTTCTTTTCCCTTGAACTTCTTAGATATAGAAGCAACTAATTGCTGATAGGCATCTGTTTTATTAAGAACACCATACATAATGCCCACCATAACAATAAGCACCAAAACATCTAATTTAGAAGATATCGCAGAATACAAAACTTGAGATATTCCAATAAAACCAATAGAATTAATATCAGATATTGCAATCTTAGAACCACTTAATACAGATGGTTTAACAAAACAAGAAAGCAAAACAATAATTAAAAATGTAATAAATAAAGTTTTCAATAAATTATTTTTCTTCATAAATTTCATCCCTTCCTTCTTTACTAACAGGTTTCATGATTGGAAACAACACAACATCCCTAACAGAAGGAACATCGTATATTAACATCATTAACCTATCTATTCCAAAACCAAGCCCAGAAATAGGAGGCATTCCCTGCTCCATTGCCATTAAAAAGTCTTCATCCAAATCCATAGTTTCATCATCGCCTTGAGCCTTAGCTTTTAATTGATCTTCAAATGCTTCTCTTTGTTGAACTGGATTAACCAACTCTGAATATGCCTTACACAATTCAGTACCAGCCGCTACTACTTGAAAAACATCAATTCTTCTAGAATCTTCATCATTTCTTCTAGCAAGTGGTATCAAAACACTTGGATAATTATATATAATTGTTGGATCAACTATATTAGAACGTATTTTCTTTTTATAAACAAAATCAATAATTTGACTTAATGACTTATAATCAGCAAGCTCTGATTCACTAAACAATCCATTTTCGACTATTTTTTTCTTTAGTTCAATCGGATCATCAATATCTAAAAAGTCAAATCCAAACACTTTATTCATAGATTCACAATAATTTATTCTATCCCAATTTTCTTTTCCAAAATCCAATGTTAATCCTTGATAAGAAACTGTAGTTGTACCAATCAAATCAATTAACAATTCTCTTATGAATTTTGTATAAAATTTAATATTATCTTCAAAATTCCAATATGAAGCATACCATTCTACCTGAGTAAATTCTTGCAAATGTTCTGAATCCATTCCTTCATTTCTAAAACATTTAGCAAGTTCATAAACTCTATCAAATCCACCTGCTATACATTGCTTTAAATATGTTTCAGGAGCTATTCTAAGATTACAATCCAAATCTAAAGCATTATGATGTGTATAAAATGGCTTAGCAGATGCACCACAAACAGCAGTTTGAATTATAGGAGTTTCAACTTGTAAAAATCCATTTTCTGCTAAAAATCTATGTAAAAATGCGTAAAACTTACTTCTTCCCAAAAACACACGTCTAGATTCCTCATTAGTAATCAAATCAACATATCTTTGACGATATTTAATTTCAGTGTCTACAAGACCATGAAATTTTTCAGGAAGTGGGCGTAGTGCTTTACCCAAAAATTTAAAAGTGTGAACTCTTAAAGTTTTTTCACCAGTTTGCGTAGTAAATATTTCACCACATGCCCCTATAAAATCACCAGTATCTATTTGTTTTTTAAAGAATGCATAATTTTCTTCTCCTAGAACATCTACTTTAAATTCCAGTTGCATATCGCCCTTCAAATCACGTATTCTAACAAAGCTAAGCTTTCCCATCTTTCTTGCAAAAATAATTCTACCCGCTATAGAAACATCTGTTGTACCATCATCTAACAATTTTGCATCCTCTAAAGAATGTGTTTTCTCATATCTATCTGGATATGGATTACACACCTTAGAAATCTCATCCAGCTTATTAATTCTAACTAATTCTTGTTCTGATTTCATATTAACCCTCCACTACTTCTGTCTTGCTTATTATACCATGAATTCCTTGCTTTTTATTAGTAAATATTATCATAATAAGAGAAACAATCCATACAGCAAACTGTATGTATGATAAGATAACCCCAGAAATTACCATTATTTTAGGCTCTTTTATAACAAAAATCAATAGTAACTTTGCCAAAGAAATAAAAATGCCATTATTTATAAAAGCACGAATAACCAAATCATTCATCTCTAACACACCATTATTAGACTTAACAATTTTCAAATTAAACATTCTTTTACCCAAAGTTTGACCCTTCTTATAAAACGGTAAAACAACAAAATATAGCAAAGAAACAACTGCAGATATAATACTAATTGGAATCGTTTCCTTTTCTAAATCATATTCCACATTATACACGACAGATAAATAAGTGGATTCATCAATTTCTTTATTCAAATACTGCTCATTAGCAGTAACAAGTTCAGTATTAAGATTTGAAATATTATCACTAACAGGAATAAAAACTCCTATAACACTAACCAAAATATTTACAATCATAATATCTATTATAAAAGCACATATTCTTTTCATAAAACTAGGATTCATTTTCTAGCTCCTTTCTATATTCTAATAATAAATTAATGACCTCTTTACTAGATAAAGTTTTAAAAATCTGTTCTTTAACATAAGAAGAATGAGGCATTCCCTTCAAATACCAACCAATATTCTTACGCATTTCAAGTACCGAAAATTTCTCAGTATTTGTTTCAAGCAAATAGTTTAAATGTTTAATAGCAGTATCTATTTTTTCAATATTTGAAACTTCAGAATATGTACCAGTATCCATATATTGTAAAATTTGTTTAATTAAAAATGGATTACCAAGGACACCTCTACCAATCATAATTGCATCACAGCCAGTTACATTTAACATATTAATAGCATCTTCAACTGTACGAATATCACCATTACCAATAACTGGAATTTTAACGGCTTCTTTAACCAACTTTATTATAGACAAATCAGCCTTACCACTATATCCCTGTTTACGAGTCCTTCCATGAACACAAATAGCACTAGCCCCAGCTTTTTCACATATTTTAGCAACTTCAACAGCATTTATGCTTTTTTCATCCCAACCGCTTCTAATTTTAACAGTTATAGGACAAGGAACACTGCTTACAACAGCTGAAACAATATCATAAATTTTTTCCGGATTCTTCAAAAGTGCAGAACCAGCCTGTTGTCTAACAGCTATTTTAGGAACAGGGCATCCCATATTTATATCAATAATATCTGGTTTCATTATTTCGTACACTTTCTTTGCAGCAACAACGAAAGATGAAACATCTGCACCAAAAATTTGCTGAACTATAGGTCGCTCCATCTCAGTCATATAAAGCATATTCTTGGTTTTTTCGCTATCGTAACATATAGCCTTATCACTAACCATCTCTGCATATATTAACCCACAACCCATTTCTTTTATAATACGCCTAAACGCACTATTACAAACACTAGCCATAGGAGCTAAACAAACATTATTATCAATTTTAACATTACCAATTTTAAACTCCATAATCACCACAACCTAATTATACTATAAAAAGGAAAATTATTAAAGAAATTAAAAAAGCTTTAAAATAATTTAAAGCCTTAAAAATTCTATTTTTTCAATTCATCTATCAATTGATCTTTCTTCATTTTAGAATAACCTTCAATACCTTTTTCCTTAGCCATCTCTTTTAATTCAGCTAAAGTATAAGTTTCCAAAGAAACTTCTTCAGGCATTTTACCATGCTCTACCAAGTATTCAATTTGTTCTTGAGTAAGAGTTTCATATTCCATTAATGCTTCAGCTATAAGCTTAAGTAAATCTTTATTTTCACTAATAATTCTTTTAGCATCGGCGTAACATTCATTTATTATTCTACGAATTTCACAATCAATTTCATGTGCAACATGATCTGAAAAATTTCTAGTTTTATTGTAATCTCTTCCCAAGAAAACACCAGCTTCTTGATGTTCTAATTGCATAGGACCCAAATTACTCATACCGTACTCTGTAACCATAGCACGTGCTATTTTAGTAGATTTTTCAAAGTCATTATGTGCACCTGTTGTTATTTCATTAAATGTAAGTTCTTCAGCTACACGACCACCTAGTAAACCAGTAATTCTTTCTAGAAGCTCTTTCTTAGTAGAAGTAAATTTTTCTTCCTTAGGAATCATCATAGCGTATCCACCAGCATCACTTCTAGGAATAATTGTTACTTTATGTACTATATTAGCGGCATCAAGTTTTAAACCTAAAACAACGTGTCCAGCCTCGTGATAAGCAACAACTTTCTTTTCTTCCTCAGTATATTTTTTAGAAACTTTAGCAGGTCCCATCAAAACTCTATCTGTTGCCTCATCAAGTTCTGCCATCGTAATAGATTCCTTATCTCTTCTAACTGCTAACAAAGCAGCTTCATTAAGTAAGTTTTCAAGATCAGCTCCACTAAAACCTGGAGTACGTTTTGCTAAATAGCTCATTGTTATTCCTTTAGCAAATTTTTTATTTCTAGAATGAACAGCTAAAATCTCTTCACGTCCCTTAACATCAGGTAAATTAACTGTTACTTGTCTATCAAATCTTCCTGGTCTTAATAAAGCAGGATCAAGAACATCAGGTCTATTAGTTGCAGCTATTATAATAATACCTTCATTAGCGCCGAATCCATCCATTTCAGTAAGTAATTGGTTTAAAGTTTGTTCTCTTTCATCATGTCCTCCACCTAAACCTGCACCTCTTTGACGTCCAACTGCATCTATTTCATCAATAAATATTAAACATGGAGCATTCAATTTAGCTTGTTTAAACATATCTCTAACACGGGAAGCACCAACACCAACAAATAGTTCAACGAAATCAGAACCACTTATATAGTAGAATGGTACATTTGCTTCACCAGCAACTGCTTTAGCCAATAATGTTTTACCTGTTCCTGGAGGTCCTACTAACAACACACCCTTAGGAATTCTAGCACCTAATCTTTGAAATTTCTTAGGATTTTTTAAGAAATCAATTAATTCCTTAACTTCTTCCTTTTCTTCACTCAAACCTGCAACATCGTCAAATGTTGTTTTAGTCTTATCATCAATTAATTTAGCTTTACTCCTACCAAAGTCCATTGACTTATTATTTCCAGCCATTTGTTTAGAAAAGAAATAAAAAGTAAACAATGCTAATAAAACTAAAGGTAAAAAATTAAACACTATATTAAGAAGAGTACTAGAATCAGGATCTGAATTAACCTTAGTACTAAGTGTACTATTAGCAGTTGTCTTTGTTTCCTCTATCTTCTTAATAACTTCATCAGATTTCAATAATCTAATAAAAAATCTTTCATTTTCTGAATATCCCTCCAATTTACCTTCAACCTCTAAAACAGAAGCATTAGATCTAGGAGTAATACTCATCTCAGTTATTTTATTTTCTGATAAATTTGTAAAAAACTCATTTTCTGTTAAAACATTAGTTTTACTGTTAAATACATTAACTACATAAACTATACTTAATATAAAAATGAACAAAAATATATATGGTAATATCCCTCTTTTAACATTCGTTTTGTTCATAAATTCCTCCTTTTCAATTAATAGTACTTAAGTATTATATCATACTTTTCATTTTTTAGCCTATCATTTTTAGATTTTTTAAGCCCTGGAAGCCAAACTATTTTACCAAGTGAATCAACAACAACAGGCCACATATCACGTTCATGAGCTGGAATCTTATCATCAATAAATATATCGTTTATTTTCTTCCTGCCCATCATACCCTTAACTTCCATTTTATCACCATTAAGACGAGTTCTAACATGAAGTGGAAAGCTAACATCAGAAGAATTTAGCCTACAAACATAATTACTACTATCATCAGAATCTTCAACAACCGCTATATTCATACCATTAGGCAAATTAACATGATCTGATATTTCAACATCATAAGAATTTGGCAACTCATCCTCAACAACAAAAGATAAAACTTCATAATTTCTTATTGCTTTAACATTATTTGGTAAATATATATATGAATTTGGTTTAGATGACTTCATCAAATTAATAATCAAATCAGTATGAACATCTGTTATAAGCATTAAATCATCCTGATATATACCCTCTAATACATAATTAATAAGTTTATTTTGAATAACAACATCTAGTTTTAAAAATGCATCAATATTTATTGTTCCTTGAGTATACACCTTATTAATAACTCTATCTAACTCTCTGTTTATATATTCATCATACATAAACAAAGTTTTACTAAATTTCAAAAACTTTTCATGTATATGTGGATCCTCACTTTTCAAAAAAGGCAAAACATATTTTCTGTATCTATTTCTTGTATAAACATCTTTTTCATTAGATGCATCTAAAGCAAATTTTAGAGAATTTTTATTACAATATTCTAAAAGTTCAGCCTTAGTATAATCTATGAAAGGTCTAACAATTTTATATTCACCCATATCAACTACTTTAGAAAAACCGGCATACCCATGTAACGTAGAACCTCTTGCTATTCTCATTAATATAGTTTCAACCAAATCATCACCATGATGAGCAGTAAACAAATATTTTGCTTTATAACGTTTAACAACATCTTCAAAATATCTATATCTTTTACTTCTTGCCTCATTATGAAAATTATCTTCACCATACTCTTCAATAATCATAGACTCAAAAACTATTCCATTAAGATCACAGTACTTTTCAAGAGCAATCTTCTCATCATAACTTTCTTTTCTGACATTGTGGTTGACATGAGCACACACAATAGTAAGATTAAACTCTTTTTTCAATGTATTCATATAATGCAAAAGTGACATAGAATCAGGTCCACCAGAAACTGCAATAACAACAATATCATTATAAGCAATTCCAAGTTCATTAACTAAAAAATCATACGCTTTATTCATATTCATCACCTATTTAATTTTATACCAAAAAAATATTATTTACAAGAAAAAAAGAAATGCAATAAAATGCATTACTCCTCAATCCTTAAAATAAATTCTCCCTCTTTTGAATACATATATTTTTCTCTAACATATCTTGCTATATATTCAGGATCTTGCAAACGAACAACTTCTTTTTCAAGAGTATCTTGTTCATCAAGCAAAACTTGATACTGCATTGATAGTTCTTCTTTTTCATCAATTTTCTCTTTAATTTGTTTATACGAAGTTCTCAAACTACAAAAAAGCACCGTAGAAAGTGCAGCAAAAACTATTAATAAAAAAAACAATTTTCCTCTAAACTTCTTAGCCTTTTTCATATCATTTCACCTATAACAATAGTATATCACATCAAAAAATATTTTTTTAAAAATAAACCTACAATTTACAACAAAAACGTAAATAAACAAATAGTATAAATTTTACTCAAATTGAAATAATAAATTTGAGGGATAATTATGAAATATTTAGACAATGACATAAATACGATACTAAGTACTATAAAAGATATGAATGGAAACAGCTCAGATATAACAGATAGAAAACTAAAAATTGGTAAATCAGAAATAGCGTATATATTTTTAGAAAGTGTAAGTAGTGATGATAAAATAAGTGACTTTTTAGTAAGAACGCTAACACAAAACATCAAAAGCCAAAAAATGCTTAGTATAAAAAATATATTTGAAATAATAGAAAATGACCTATTAAATAGTAAAGTTAAAATAGTAGAAACATATGAAGAAGTTTTTTTCCATATGGCATCGGGTTTCACATGTATATTTGTAGAAGGAAACAAAAAGGCAATTGTAGTAGAAACCAAAACAAAATTAGACAGAGGAATTACAGAATCAACAACAGAAGCTATAGTAAGAGGCCCAAAAGATAGTTTCACAGAAAATCATATGGTTAACATAGGCCTAATAAGGAAAAGAATAAAAGATCCCAACCTTTGGATAAAAGATGTAGTAGTAGGAAGAAGAACCAAAACCAAAGTAAGCATCACATATATAGATGACATTGCAAAAAAAGAAGAAGTTAATAAAATAATACAAAAAATACAAAAAATAGATATAGATGGAATACTAGATAGTGGTTATATAAGAGACTTTTTAAACGATGGAAAAATAGATGCATTTCCAGAATTCATAAGTACGGAGCGACCAGATGTAGTATGTGGTTCACTCTTAGAAGGAAAAGTTGTCATATTGGTAGAAAATAGTCCATTTACACTAGTAATACCAGGAACATTCTTAGATTTTATACACTCTCCCGAAGATTATTATCAAAAACCAATAAATACAACATTTACAAGAATACTAAGATTAATGGCCTTCTTTTTAACAATGCTAACACCAGCAGTATATATAGCATTTACTACAATAAATCAAGAACTAATTCCAGATAATTTATTAATATCTTTATCAGTTCAAAGACAAACTGTACCATTTCCAACATTTATAGAAGTAACATTATTACTAACCGCATTTGAAATATTAAGAGAAACAGATATAAGAACACCAAATTTAATGGGAACAGCCATAAGTGTAGTTGGAGCACTTGTACTAGGAGAAGCCGCTGTTAATGCCGGAATAATATCACCAATAGTAGTAATTATAGTGTCAATTACATCAATAAGTGGACTTACTTTCTCTGATATAGATTTCATAAATGCAATAAGGTGTTGGAGACTTGCATTTATTTTAATCGCATCAATACTTGGAATATTTGGAGTTATAGTAGCTGCAATATTATTGATAGTAAAATTAGTAAGTACAACATCATACGATACTCCTTACTTAGTACCAATAAGTCCTTTCTATGGAAAAGAACAAGAAGACGCAATTGCTAGACTTCCAAGAACAGATATGACAAAAAGGCCAGTATATTTAACCAAAAACAGAACAAGGTTGGTGAAAAAATGAAAAAAATACTTATATTAATATCTATATTACTACTAACAGGTTGTTGGAACTACAAAGAATTAAATGAAATAGCAATAGCAACAGGAATAGCAATTGACTATAAAGATGATAAATATGAAATAACAACCTTAATTTCAAATGTCCAAAAGCAAGAAGGAAATTCTAAAGAAGGAGAAGCACAAGTTTCAGCATACAGCGGGAAAGGAAAAACAATCACAGAAGCATTAAAAGAAATAGACGAAAAAATACCCAAAAAATTATATTTAAAGCATACGGGTGTATTAGTAATAAGTGAAGCTGTTGCTAAAAAAGGTGTAATGGAAATACTAGATTATTTAGTAAGAGATCCCAATTCACCATCCAGATTTTTTATACTTCTTTCAAGAGATAAAGATGCAAAAACAGTATTAAAAATATTATCGCCACTAGAATCATTTCCATCAGAGAACATAGCACTAATGTTAAAAACAACCGCAGAATTACAAGGAACTGCAATAGACATACCTTATAGTGATTTTCTAAAAGCATTTCTTGAAAAAGGAAAAAATCCGATAATGACAAGTATAACAGTAATAGGAGACGAAGAAAAAGGAAAAAGCGACAAAAATACCAAAGAATCAGAACCACTTGCATACCCACAAATAAGTACAACCGCTATTTTTAAAGATGATAAACTTGTAGATTATGTAAATCAAAGTGAAAGCTTAGGTATCAACATAATAAATGATGATATAAACAAGTTAAATATTCAAATCCCATGTGAAGAAAATTATATAGTAATTAGTTTATCCAAATTAAAAACCAAAACAGACATAAGTAAAAATTATAATGTTAACATTGAAATAGAAGGTTCAGGATATATCTCAGAAGCAAACTGTAACATAGATTTAAATAGCCAAAAAAACATTGAAAAAATAGAAACAGAAGCAGAACAAAAAATAAAAAAAATGGTAAACCAAACACTAAAAACAGTTCAAGGACATAAAAGTGATGTATTTGGTTTTGGTAATCAATATTATAAACATTATTCAAATGAATGGGAAAAAATAAGTGAAAAATGGGATGATGAAATATTTCCAAGTTTAGATTTCAATATAAAAACAAATATAGTTTTAAAAACAAAAGGAGCAGCAAGCAAAACAGTAAAAGAGGTGCATGAAAGTAATGAGCGAAAATAAAACAGAATCACTTAGCGCATCATCAATAATTTACCATATACTTAGAACTGGCGCAGTTGGAATATCACTAACAAATATTTCAGAAATAGTAAAACAAGATTCATATATATCAATAATAATTGGAATAATAGCTGGATTAATACCAATAGCAATATATTTGTATATTATGAACACATATAAAGATTTAAGTATAATTGAAATAAATGAAAAAGTTTTTGGTAAAAAAATAGGATCCGTAATAAACATAGCATTAAGTATATTTATATACTCATTCTCAGCTATAACATTATGGAACCTAGCAGATTTTACAAATTCACAATTTTTAAATGAAACACCTACTTTTGTAATAATGTTTATATTCCTAATTCCAGTAATATATATATTATGTAAAGGAATAATAACAATTGCTAGAACAAGTTTACTAATTTTTTATATAAATGTTATTGTATATCTATTCATAATAATATGTCTAGTTGGAGAAATAGATTTAACAAATATGTTGCCATTTATGGAATCAAAAATACCAGACATATTAACTGGAAGTTATAGCTTCATAGCGTATAATGTATTACCGTTTTTTATACTAACAATAATACCTAAAAACAGCATAAAAAATAAGAAAAAATTCAATAAACAATCACTGATAATGTACATACTATGCTCCCTAGTAACACTATCTGTATGTATATTTGTAATAGGTATATTTGGAATAAATTTAGTAAGTGTACTACTATACCCAGAATATGATGTACTAAAAAGAATCTCGATTTTTAGTACAATAGAAAGAATAGAATCAATTCTATCGATAACTTGGATACTATCATTCTTCATAACCATAACAATGGGATTATACTATGTAAATAGAAATATTCAGCACTTAACAAATGTAAAAAAAACATCAATACAAAAAATAATAAGCATAGTAATAAGTATACTATTGTTAGTAACATCTGAATATTCATTCACAAACCTTACACAAGCACAATCATTCTTAAGACTTATATATCCACATCTCATCTGGTTCTTCTTACTAATAATACCAGCAGTAATAGCAATAATGTGCAAAATAAAGAAGAAAGCAAATTAGCTTTCTTTTATTGTTAATAAATTAGGAGTTTTACCTAAACCTGGCATAGTCATAATATTACCCATATAAACAATTACAAAATTAGCACCTGTATTTAAAGAAACGTCCGTTACATGAACGGAATCACTCGAAGTAACCCCAATTAATTTTGAATCATCAGATAAAGAATATTGTGTTTTAGCAACACATACATCAAAATTTAAATTCATATTTGCATACTCATTAAGTTTTTCAATAGCAAGTTCACTATAAGAAACAGATTTAGAATGATATATTTTTTTACAAATGATATCAATTTTATCAAATAAATTTAAATCATCATCATATAAATATTTAACTTTACATTCCCTATTACATAGTTCAACAACCTTATATGCGAAATCACTAGATCCTTTACTGCCAAAACTAAAAGAATCATTAATAGCAAATGGAATACCCTTAGATAAGCAATGTTGCTCAAGCAATAAAATTTCAGAATCATTATCTGTATCAAACTTATTAAGTACAACCAGCACATTATTAATGTAAGCTTGCATATTAGAAATATGAACATCCAAAATATTGAAACCATCATTTAAACATTCAATATTACTTTCATATACATTTTCTTTAGAACAGCCACCATTATATTTTAAAGCTCTTAGGGTAACATTTAAAACAACAAGTTTAGGAGTAATATTATTTCTTTTAGAAACAATATCAAAAAACTTCTGCGCACCAAGATCAGAACCAAATCCAGCTTCAACAATCGTATAATCAGCTAAAGACATTCCCATTTTAGTAGAAATAACAGAATTACAACCATGAGCAATATTCGCAAATGGACCACCATGAATAAGGACAGGATTTCCCTCCAAAGTTTGAACCAAATTAGGTTTTATAGCGTTTTTCAAAAGAAGTGCCATTGAATTAACACAACCCAAATCACCAGCATAAATAGGTTTTTGTAAATATGTATAAGCTACACATAGATTTTCTAATCTTTTTACTAAATCGTCATAATCAGTAGCTAAACATAATATTGCCATTATAGAAGAAGCAGCAGTTATAACAAAAGATGTTTTTCTACTATAATTTGAACAATTAAGAGTCACATCGCGAAGAGCACGATCATTCATATCAATACATCTAGAAATTAATACCTTTTCAGGATCAATTCCCAAAGAATTACCCTGAAAAATATGATTATCAATAACTGCGCACAGCAAATTATTACAAGATGTTATAGCATGAAAATCACCAGTAAAATGTAAATTTATATCCATCTCTGGAACAACAGTAGCGCATCCACCACCTGTTGCTCCTCCTTTTGAACCAAATACCGGCCCCATAGAAGGTTCTCTTAAAACTGCAATACTCTTCTTTCCTATGCTGCACAAAGCATCATTTAATCCAATAACAGTAGTAGTTTTACCTTCACCAAAAGGTGTAGGATTAATAGAAGTAACAAGTATTAAATTAGAATCACTATTTTTAATTAAAGATAAATCTAATTTGGCCATATAATCACCATACAAAAATACATTATCATCAAGAATATTCATTTCAGAAATAATATCAACTATTTTTTTCATATTGAATCACCTACTACATTCTACCATATAAATAATAAAAATAGTATTAAACCTCAAAAGAAGTTTCATCTATAAATTTATAATCTGAATATAATTTAAGCTCTCTTACAAGTCTAAATATAGCATCATCTTTGCACTTTGCTTCAAGCATTACATCCACATCCCTATCACATTTTTTTAAAATTGATATAAATTCCATAAAATCAAAAACATCAATATAATCACTATGACTCCTATACTCTTTTTTTAATTTACTCTTAGGTGAAGAAAAATGAACTTTAGGAGTACAATCCCAAGTATCGAATATTTCATCTAAATAATCTAATATATCTATATTTTGTGTATTATTACACCTATAATGATGATAATCCAAAACAAAAGGGCAATCTATTCTCTTGCATAAATCCAAGACATCTAAAACATCGTATATCTTATCATCATTCTCTATAACTATAGAATGTTTTATATTATCAGAAAGCTTATTAAAATTATTAACAAATCTTGTAATACTATTTTTTTTACCAAATTCACTACTTCCGACATGCAAAATAATAACAGGTTCTACACCAAGTAAAGATAAAATATTATAATGATACTCAAGTATTCTATAAGTATTTTCAACCACTTCAGATTTAGTACTATTTAAAACCGCGAACTGATCAGGATGTGTATCAACACGCATATTAACTTCTTTAAGTTTAACACCAATTTGTTCAAATAATGATTTATATGTATCAACATAATTAAAATTAACTTCTTTATGAGTGGCAAGAGGGACCAATTTAGAAGTCAATCTATAAAAATGTATATTATTTGCTATATTGTAATCTATAAGAGTAGATAAAGCATCCAAATTAGATTTTAAAGTTTTATCAATAAGATTATCATCTTTTCCAGAAGAAACGTAATTAGTATAAGTAATTGTACTAGAAGTAGTACATGGAAGGCACACACTAATCGCAACATATCCGAGTCTAATACGCATAATATCACCAATTATATTATGAACAAAAAAAGAAGAATTAAATTCTTCTAATGTTATTTTTCAATAAAACTTGAAACTATTTTATCAAATTCTTCTTTTACATCATTTCTTTGACTATATTTAGTCCAAATTAAAATTTGTCCATAATAATTCTTTGTTTCAATTACATATATTCTCATATATATATTAACACCATTTGGAGATGACTTTAATTCGACATAATCAATATCATAATCATTTATTTTTGTAGTTTTAACTTCTTCTATAGTAGTTTCATATATTTCAGCATTTTGTTTCAAAATATAATTACTATATTGTTTATAATCCCAATCTAAATCTTCCTTAGATTCCATTATTGAAATTAAATATTTTTGATTATCATCATCTGCTATTTCTATATCAGCATTTTCATTTAGCTCACCTTGTGAAGTAGCTTTCCAATTACTATTTGCAGTTATTTGGAATTTGCCATTATAACTATCAAATGTCTTATCCTCAACTTTAGTATTATCATTTTTAAGATTTAAACTACAACCTGTCATTAAAATTAAAGAGCAAAACAATGCAACAACTTTTTTCATTAAAATTCCTCCTCAAATACTTAAAACAATTCTAACATTAAATCAATAAAAAGTATAGTTCCAAATTTAGGTTAATAAAGCTTAATTTTAGAATTAATCAAATGTTTAACCTTAGCATCTTTAAAAGCACCAAAATCATAATTTTTAATAGGTACCTCTGTTAATATAGCCCTATACTTATCAGGTCCCATAAATCTAAGTGATACAACTTTAAAATCAATATTAGTTCCATTACATCTTATAAGAAATAATTCATCCCTTATAAAGTTTAAATTAGATGGCAAATCATCAAAAGTTATATTAGAGCAAAATTTACTTAAGCATCTAGACACTCCATCAGTATAATAATATTCCCCAACCTGAAATGAAAGATTTTTCTTAAACGAATTAAGTATCTCATCCTCACTAGGCAAAATAGTACTATTTTTACCAATAGTATAAAATTTCTTACTAGTAGAACTTCCAACAATAACAACATCATTTTCATCATTAGGTTCAAATAATTTATTTAATTGCCATCTATTAAGATTCAATTCACAAGTTCTACTTCCAAAAGGAATTAAACTAATCGCATAAGCTGCATTTTGCCTATTAAAGCACATCAATTGAGATACAAAACCATCAATAGAATACAAATATGGGGTATCAAATTCTAATGATTGACTAGAATAACCATTCACTTCATCCAAAATCATTCCCTTTGGGCCTATTAAAGTTAAGCCAGATTTTTTGTATAAAATAAGATTTAAACAATTATCAGTAACATACAATTTACTAATTTTATTAACAACAAAATTTTTATTCATAACTAATCCTCCAATTTTATAAATTACATAGTTTACTATTATAGTAAAATCAAAAACTAAATTATAAACATCTGTCAAAAATTTTTTTATACTATTGTTTTTATTTAGTTTAAGTTCAAAGAGCAAATGGAATCAAAATAACCACTCTCCTTAGCTAGATAGTATAACACTTTATAAGGAAAAATAATATCACAAATTGAAAATAACTAAAAATTATTAAGGCATAACTATCAAAATAAATAAACACATTTTTCAAATATCCAAAATCAAAAACCGTTATCAACAATATTTTGTAAAAAAAACGAACTAATAAAGTTCGAATATAATCAATTTGGTACGAAGGATGTGGATATTTACAACACATACTAACGTAAATTAGTTTTACAATTTTCTGCACAAATTGTAATTTCTAGTTATTTATTTCTACCAAATTCTCAAAATATCTAATATCAGTATCTAAAGTAATTTTTATTTTGTTTGAATTTATTAATCTTTCTATTAAATAAATATACATTGTGTCAATCAAATAAACTTTACTCATAAGCGTACCTACTAATTTAGACATTTTTACTTTTCCTAATGATTGTAAAGTATCTAAAATATAACGATCATAATAATCTAACGAAACAGATTTTACACAACCTTGATCAATTACTCTTAAATCTGAATTTTCATAAACTAATTTTTTCCAAGTATTAGCATTTTCATTTATTTCTTCGTTAGTTAATTTGTGCTCTAACTTAGACAATTCTTCTAATTCATTTTCTTTCATTACACTAGGAGATGGATAATCTTTATTATAATCATCACTATACAATACATATAATTCATAATTGAATTCATTTACAACACTACAAACATATAACATAACTAGATATGAATAAATGTGATTTCTACCAGTCCATACTCTAATTTTATTTTTCTTTTTTATATTGTCAACAATGGATTTATATTCATATTTAAAATTATTGTTTCCATCTTCAAAATATAATTGTTCAGGTATTTCAACTTTAAAATTTTCTACATTAGATAAATCGCAAATGTTAAATAAAATATTAAACATCAAAATATCATTATTATTAAGTTTACTTTTTTTCATAGTATGATAACAAGAATCACCAAATACAACTTCTAATGTATTCATACTTTTACACTCCAATCCAAAAATAATTTCTCTAATATAATCATATTATATCACTATATCAAACAAAATAAAAACCAATCTTTCGATTGATCTTATATATAAAGTTCAAACTAAATAGTTCAAACAGATTCGACAATGGTGCCTGTGAAGAAGAAGTCGAATAACTTTTCTTACAAACATTAATAGGTAGTAATAACTTACTAACTAATATAAGTATACTACAAATTTTATAAAATGAAATAAAAATCGTTTCAAACTGCTAAAAATAAGTTAAAATTATTATAGAAAGGAGTTGTGCAATGGAAAATCAAAATAAAAACAATGGGTTATATGTTTTAGTTGGTATATTATGTGTACTTGTATTAATTTTAGGAGGATATATTGTTTATGATAAAGTATTATCTAAGCCTATTGAAAATGAAAATACAACAAATAATAATCAATCAAATCAACCAAATGAAGTTGTTAACAAGCAATATAATGTTGGTGATGAGATAACTTTTAATAATGAAAAATGGCATGTAATTTCTCAGTCAACTACATCAGATGATTATGTAGTTGTATTGAAAGATCAAGATTTGAATGATTTAAAACAAAAACCTTATTATGAGTGTCCAAAAGAAGATGATAATGGCATTAATTGTAATATGAAAATGTCTAATGATTATGAAAAGTCTGTCGCTAAAAAATATTTTGATGAAACATACATTAATGTATTAAATAAGAATAATCTTAAAGAAGTTAATGGATATTATATAAGATTAATTAATGTAAATGAATTAGAATCTCTTGGATGTGATTTAAGCAACAAAAGTTGTAGTAATGCTCCAACTTGGTTAACTTCAAATATAGTTAGTTGGACAATGTCATATACTACAAGCACACCAACAGATGATGCATCTAAAGCTAATGTATATTCGTTTGGCTATGATGGTTATACTGGTGCTAATGGAATTTATGAAAGTGGTGTGGGAAGCACTCTTAATGTTAGACCTGTTATAAATTTATTAAAAAGCAGTATAAAATAAAAACATAATTTTGTTTGAACGATTAGTTCTTGCTTAATTATGTTTTAGGGTTTCAAAAGGGAATATTCCCTTTGCACACCTATTGGCTCTGCCAATAGAGA
>CAKPCJ010000012.1 GCA_934141575.1 uncultured Bacilli bacterium | reverse complement strand
TGTAACTGTTGGTGTTTCTGTTGATTTACCATCATCTTTTACTATATCACTATCTGCTATTGATTTTGCTTCTTTTGATGTCTTTAACTTCCATCCATCTCCATGTGCTTCTATTACTGTATATGTATATTCATTTTTACTGTTTTTTGTTACTTTTATCTTACCAGTATAATTATTAGCTGAATCCATATTTATACTAGAAAAATCTACTGTTGCTTCATTATTAGTCCATGTTATACTTTGTTCTTGCCCTATTTCATTTAGTGCTACTTGTGTCTTTAATCCTTCTACATACATTAATACTTGATTCTTAAATGTACTTCTTTTTGCTTTATCTAATACTCCTAATATTGTTGGAGCTGCGATTAACAATATTACTGCTAATATTGCTATTACTGTTAGTAATTCTATTAATGTAAATCCCTTATTCTTTTCCATATATTCCTCCTACCTTATAACAAAATTATACAGTTTATAATATTATATTTCAACAATTACAATATTCACTTTACACTTATTATTTCCGTATATTTACTAATTTATTGAATAAAAAAATTTCAAAATAATTTCATGTTAAAAATACCACTAAACATCTATATTATTAACATAAGTATAATTCTATTTATATAGTTTTATAAGTAATATAACCTTATAAATTAAAAAATTGAATAAAATTAATTATTCAATTTCTATTCTCTTCTTATGTTCCTGTTTAACAGAAGTTTTTGGAAATATTATTTTAAGAACTCCATTATAAAATGTAGCACTTATATCATTTTCATCAACATCTCCTATGTAAAAACTTCTCTTATACTCACCATAATATTTTTCTTTTCTAATATATCTAGCTTCATCCACATTACTACTTCTTACAGCACTTATTATTAAATAACCATTTTCATAGTCTATTGAAACATTTTCCTTAGTATAACCAGGAATATCTATTTCTATTATATAATTATTATCATCTTCATAGACATCACTCTTTAACAAAGCATTATTCCTAGAAGAATCAACGAAATCATCCCATAAATCCCCAAAAAATCCATTTCTTGAAATCATATTCATAAAAAAATCCTCCTCATAAAATATTATGAGAAGAATTTTACATTTAATACAAGATTACAAATACTTTTTCAAAAATTGTCCTGTATAAGATTTAGGCTCTTTAACTAGTTCCTCCGGAGTTCCAGCAAATATCAATTCGCCACCATGATCTCCACCTTCTGGTCCTAAATCTATTATATAATCTGCAACCTTTATTACATCCAAATTATGCTCAATTACAACTACGGTATCACCATTATCAACTATTCTATTTAGAACAACAAGTAATTTCTTTATGTCATCTTGATGCAATCCAGTTGTTGGTTCATCAAGTAAAAATATACTTTTGCCAGTAGGTTTCTTTTGCAATGACTTTGCTAATTTTACCCTAGCTGCTTCACCACCTGATAAAGTAGGAGCACTTTGACCTAATTTAACATAATCAAGACCAACATCTATCATAGTTTGAAGCTTATTTTTTAATTTAGGATGATTTTCAAAAAATTCAATTGCTTCACTCACACGCATATCAAGAACTTCTGAAATGTTTTTACCCTTATATTTAATTTGAAGAGTTTCAGTATTATATCTAGTTCCATGGCAAACATCACAAGGAATATAAACATCAGGTAAAAAGTGCATTTCTATTTTCTTAACACCATCACCCCAACAAGCTTCGCATCTACCACCTTTTACATTAAAACTAAACCTACTTTTATCGTATCCTCTCATTTTAGCTTCCTTAGTTGTTGCGAAAACATCTCTAATATCGTCAAAAACACCAACATAAGTAGCAGGATTACTCCTAGGAGTACGTCCAATTGGATCTTGAGATATATCAACTACTTTATCTATCAAATCTAACCCATCTATTGATCTACATTTTCCAGGTTTTTCTTTTGTAGTTTTTGATAAATTTTGAGTTAATGATTTTCTCAATATTTCATTAACTAAAGAACTTTTTCCACTTCCTGATACTCCAGTTACACAAACAAATTTTCCTAAAGGAAATTTAACAGTAATATTCTTCAAATTATTTTCCTTAGCACCTTTAATAGTAATATATTTCCCATTACCTTTACGTCGGGTACTAGGAACATCTATTTTTTCCTCACCAGTTAAATACTTTCCAGTTAAACTATTGGGATTTGCCATAACCTCTTGTGGAGTACCACAAGCAACAACATATCCACCTTTATCACCAGCTTTTGGTCCAATATCTACTAAATAATCAGCAGCCAACATTGTATCAGTATCATGTTCAACAACAATAAGAGTATTTCCCAAATCACGCATTTCTTGCAAAGATTTAATAAGTTTTTCATTATCCCTTTGATGTAACCCAATACTAGGTTCATCCAAAACATACAAAATTCCAGTTAATCTAGATCCAATTTGAGTAGCAAGCCTTATTCTCTGTGCCTCACCACCAGATAAAGTTGAAGCGTATCTATTTAATGTTAAATACTCCAATCCAACATTCTTCAAAAATAAAAGTCTTGACTTAATTTCCTTAATAATAAGTTCTGATATTTCCATATCTGATTTTGATAATTTAATATTATTAAAATAATCATACAAGTCACCTATATTCATAGTAGTCATTTGATATATATTCTTCTTATTAATAAGAACAGATAAAACATCTTCTTTTAATCTAGCACCACCACAAGTATTACATACGCTACTTGTCATATATTGCTCAATCCATTCCCTAATCCATCCACTTGTTGTTTCCATATAACGTCTTTCTAAATTAGTAATAATACCTTCATATTTTTTATTTCTATTAAATGTATTACCACTTTTAGAGGAACCACTAAAGTTAAGAATATCAGGACTACCATATAAAATAATATTAAGTTCCTTTTTGCTAAGCTCCTTAACAGGTTTCGTTAAATCTATTTTATAGAATTTAGCACAAGTTTCCAATTCTTTATATATTATATTATCTTTATCATCACTATTTAAAGTTAAAATAGCACCATCACTTATGCTTATACTTTTATCTGGAATAAGCAAATCTTGATCTATATGTAACTTGAATCCCAATCCTTTACAATCTGGACAAGCCCCATAAGGTGCATTAAAAGAAAATAGATTAGGTTCCAAATCTTTAATTGAAAAATTACAATAAGGACAAGCGTAATTTTCACTCATCAAAAACTCTTCACCATCTACAACAGAAATAATAACCTTACCATTTGATAGTTTAGTAGCAGTTTCCAATGATTCAAATAACCTACTTCTTATACCATTTTTAATAATCAATCTATCTATGACTACTTCTATAGTATCCTTAGTTGTTTTAGATAACTCAATATTTTCAGATAAATCTCTAACTTCACCATTTACCCTTACTCTTACATATCCTTCTTTTCTCAAATCATCAAGTAAATCTTTATGTGTGCCTTTTACACTATCAACAACAGGAGACATTACGACTATCTTAGTTCCATCATCCATAGCCATTAACTTATTAGTCATTTCATCAATACTCTGACTCTTAATAGGAATATTATGTGTTGGACAATGTGGAACACCAATCCTAGCAAATAATAATCTCAAATAGTCATAAATTTCAGTTACAGTACCAACAGTACTCCTAGGATTTCTGTTTGTTGTTTTCTGATCAATACTAATTGCTGGACTTAAACCTTCGATACTATCAACATCCGGTTTTTCTGTTCCACCTAAAAACTGCCTTGCATAAGCACTTAAGCTTTCAACATATCGTCTCTGACCTTCAGCATATATTGTATCGAATGCCAAAGAACTCTTTCCACTTCCTGACACTCCTGTCATAACTATAAGTTTATTTTTAGGAAGTTCAATATCAATATTTTTTAAATTATTTTCTCTTGCACCTTTAACTATTATTTTATCCATAAAATCACACTTTCTACCATTAATACAAATATTTATTACAAGAACAATATATCAAACATTTGTTCCTTTTGCAATAAATTTCTACTTGCTATGTTGATAATACTTTAATATCTTTGTATACTCTTCCACATTCCACCTACATTTCTTATCAAAAATACATAATAGATTTCTAACTTCTTCATTCGTTAATTTATACCCACTTATAAACCTAAGTGCTCTATCATTATAACCATCATTAGCTAATCTATACAAATACTGGATAAGCTCATTTCTTTTAACTATTTTACTAATAAATATTCCTTTACAAACATACATATCATAATAACCATAGTATTCATCATTATTACAAATACAATCTCCAATACCATATACTCTAGCAATACATGAATCATTATCCATAAAATCAAAATATCTAAAAGTATCTTCTATATTAGAGCAAAGATGAAAACCATTTCCAGAATTACCCCAAGATATTTTCCCTTTTACCTCATAATATTTACACAACTCAAACTTAGTTCCATATCTATTGGACATATTACTATTAAAAGCTTTAAAACCACTAATCATATTTCACCTATTTATCTAAAAAATTACAATGCTTACACATTTCTTCTATCTTTTTAAAATTATTAAATCCATTAATCATTCTAGCAACCCTATCACTATTCAAAATTGAAGATAAATCATCAGAAAATATATTTCCTAAACACATAGTTCCATCTCCATCCAAACAACAAGGTACTATAGTACCATCTGACAAGATTCCTATATGATCCTTTAAAGCATAACATGTTCCAGAATCACTGTAATAACTATTATTTAAATCTGGCCATATAAATTCTTTAGATCTACTTACATAAACATTATTTTCAAGTTTAATATTTTCTTTTTCACTTAATAAACTTACTAGATCAATATTATAAATTTTATTAATATGAGAAATAAACATCTTCTCATTTTCAGTATAAATCCCATTATAAGCCCAAAATCTAAGAACAGAATAATTGCCATTTAATTTAGCAGAATTAATGTAATTAAATATAGAATTCAAATATTCAATTGGCTTATTAAATACATAAGAATGAAGAGAAAAATTAACTTGTCTAACATTATTTGATAAGAGTATATTCCTACACTTATCTATATTAACACCATTTGACGTAATATTAACACCTATTTCATTTTTATTACATATTTCAAGAAAAGATGATAAATCAGGATGAATTAAAGGTTCACCTTTCAAATGAAGATAAACATATTTAGTATATTTCTTTATCTTATTAATGACTATTTCAAACTCATCTACAGTCATATCTTTTTTTACTCTATTAGAATCAGAACAAAAACTACAATTTAAGTTACACCTATTAGTTATTTCTATATAAATTTTTTTAAATCTCATAATTGTTCCTCTGATTTAAGTTCATACAAATAATCCCTTATTTCCATAGCACGTTCAAAATCCAAATTTTTAGCCGCATCTTTCATTTCTTTTTCTAATCGTGTTATTTGATCTTTAATGCTTTCCTTAGACTGTTTCTTAGATGTCTTAGTATCTATATTTTCAGTATCAACATTTGATATCAACTCTCTTATTTCTTTAACTATAGTTTTAGGAACAATATTATGGTCTAAATTATATTTTTCCTGAATACTCCTACGACGTTCCGTTTCACTAATTGCTTCCTTCATAGAATCGGACATACTACTAGCATACATAATAACATGTCCTTTAGCATTTCTTGCACATCTACCAATAGTTTGAATCAAACTTCTAGTACTACGTAAAAATCCCTGTTTATCAGCATCTAAAATAGCTATTAAACTGACTTCTGGTATATCAATTCCTTCTCTTAATAAATTTATTCCTACCAAAACATCATATTTGCCAAGTCTAACATCTCGAATTATAGCCATTCTTTGTAATGTTTTTACTTCACTATGCAAATACGCAACTTTAATATTTAATTCTTTTAAATAAGTAGTCAATTCTTCAGCCATTCTTATAGTAAGAGTAGTAATCATAACACGCTCATTTAATTCTATTCTTTCTCTTATTTCATTAATTAAATCATCTATTTGGTTTTTACTATCTCTAACTTCAATTGTTGGATCCAATAATCCAGTAGGTCTTATTATTTGTTCAACAACATTATGATCAACTAAATCCAATTCATAATCCCCCGGAGTTGCTGAAACATAAATAACTTGATTCAATTTGCTATTAAACTCATCAAATTTTAAAGGTCTATTATCTAAAGCACTTGGTAATCTAAACCCATAATCAACAAGCATTTGTTTTCTTGCTCTATCTCCATTATACATTCCTCTAACTTGTGGCAAAGTAACATGAGATTCATCAACAACAAGAAGAAAATCATCTGGAAAAAAATCAATTAAAGTTGAAGGTGTCTCTCCTTCTTTTCTCAAAGTAAGATGTCTTGAATAATTCTCTATACCATGACAAAATCCAGTTTCCTTTAACATTTCCATATCATAATTTGTACGTTGTTCCAATCTTTGATACTCAACTAACTTATTATTTTCTTGAAAATATTGCAATCTTGATTTAAGCTCATCCTTAATAGTTGAAATGGCTTTTTCTATCTTTTCATCACTAGTAACAAACAAGCTAGCAGGAAATATAGAAACTGTTTTTTTATTAACATCAACTTTTCCTGTCAAAGTGTCAAACTCACTTATTCTATCTATTTCATCACCAAACAATTCAATCCTAATACCTTTAGAACGATACGAAGCAGGTATAATCTCTATTACATCTCCCTTTGATCTAAACGTTCCTCTCACAAAATCAATGTCATTTCTCTCATAAAGCATGTCAACCAATTTATGAAGAATATCATCTTTAGATATTTCTTGCCCAACATACAAATTAAGCATTTTATTTTTATATTCCTCAACTTCTCCTATCCCATATATACACGAAACAGATGCAACAACTATAACATCTCTAGTATCAAGTAATGCAGCAGTAGCGCTATGTCTAAGCTCATCTATTTCGTCATTTATTGAAGAATCTTTTTCAATATAAGTATCTGTTGATGGAACATATGCCTCAGGTTGATAATAATCATAATAGCTAACAAAATACTCTACTCTATTTTCAGGAAACAACTCTTTAAATTCACTATAAAGTTGGCCAGCAAGAGTTTTATTATGAGCAAGAACCAAAGTTGGTTTATTAACCTCTTTAATAACATTAGCAATAGTAAAAGTTTTACCTGTACCTGTTGCACCCAATAAAACCTGATTCTTCTTTCCAGAGTTAATTCCATTAACAAGTTCTTTTATAGCCTGTGGTTGGTCACCACTTGGTTGATATTTTGATACTAATTTAAACATAATAACCTCCATACACCAAAAATATTATATCATTAAGTTATCAAATAAAATTTTGTTTATTAAATAATGTTTTTACCTTAGCACGACTATTTAATTCTTCTCCAAGTTTTATTCCCTTATCAATGTATTCCCTTTTAATTGGTGCCCTTGCCCTCAAATTAATAACTAGTTTATGTTGACCTTCATCTATAGTTGATTTAGAAAATTCATTTCTTATTAACTGCAAATACTCATCATATGGACAACACATTGTTTTTCTAGCAGAGATTAAAAACATATTATTAAGTGTATTTTCAATCGTTAATTGTTCATTCTCCCATTTCTTAGAAAGCATAAAATCCCCACCACCGAATTTGCAATTAATTATACCTCTCTGATTTTCAAAATCATATAAACTCACCAATATTGCTATCATACAAGTCATCACTATCTCTTCTTGAGGAGGAGTAAACTCCTGAAATCTATACCATGGTTCTGGAACATACATACCCCACTTGTGACTACTAGCTACACACCTTGCTTGATTTATATACGGCGTAACATATAATTCTTGATCATTTAACCTAAAATAATCAATAGGGGCAATTACATTATCATTTCGTTGCTTCAAAGATAACAAATTATTCATTTCCTCATACACATCGCCAAATCTTACTGATGGTTGCTTAACCAATAATGTTACCTTATTATTGCCATTATCTGTCAATACGTATACAAGTTCAGTTTTACCATAATTGATAAAAGTCAATTCAAAATCATCAGAAGATTTTCCAACTTTTTTTGAATAATATTCAATAAATTTTTGTAAAAAAAATGCGATTTTTTTGGCTTCTACATGTTTATCTTGTCCCTTTTTAATCTCAATATACGCCTCATTAAAATTAGTGATTCCCATTCTATTCATTTTATCTGAATCAAAATTGCTAACAACATTTTGCAATACATAATTTTTTAAAATAAATTCAACCTCTTTTTGAAAATCATTATCTTCCATATATCCCCCACAATTTTACCCTAAAATAACACATCAAACAAACATATCATTAATTCCTACCTAAAACTTTCTTCTTTTGATTATCTCTTTCTACAACCACATTACTTGGAGTGTTAATAGAGCTAATTATTTCCATATAACAACACTCGCAATCCTTCTTACATTTATAAGTAATTTTAGTAGCATTTTGCAAATCTTTATTCAAAACCGCTAAATTTTGTTTAACCTTTTTTATTTTTTTATTATTCTTACGTATTCTCCTTTTATAAAAACTCGACTTATTATTTTGCAAATAACTAACACTTTCAGCAGTACTCACAACATATGAAACAGTCAATAATCCTAATGCAATCAATATTTTTAAAAAATTATCCAGAAAAGCTCCTGTTGATATAGTTATGATAAAAGTTAGAATTAATGATAAATTATACAAGGCAGTAAAAAGTTTAACTTTAAATTTTGCACTTGATATCTTATATAAACTATCATAGCAATCATCATTATCATTTTCTAAAGAATTAAGCATTGTTAAAGTTTTTTCAACATCTATTTGTATTTCATTTTTTTGAGATGTTGCTTCCTGATAAGCTAAATTTAACTTTTTGTATAATTCTAATCTTTGCTTTAGTTCCAATAACACATTCATAATATCACCCTATAATTAAAAATCGCAATGTATAATAACAAAAATAAAATTAAAAGTCAATTTAATTAAATGAAAATTGACAATCATGAAAGAAATTGCTATTATTTGTATGAAGAGGTGGAAAAATATGTCTAAATTTTGTGTAAACTGTGGAAATGAATTACCAGACAATGCATCACAATGTGCAAAATGTGGCAATCCAGTAGCTCCTAACACTATTGTTAATCAAACAGTGATAAACAATAAACCAAAAGCATCAAATGGATGTGCTGTTGCTGGATTTGTAATATCACTAGTATCATTACTTTGTTGTGGAACTACATCAACAATAGGACTTATATTATCAATAATTGGTCTTGTAAATTCTAAAAAGTGTGATGGTGAAGGAAAAGGCCTTGCTATTGCTGGTATAATAATAAGTTGTATATTCGTAATATTGTTTATAATTTTAATGGCCTTAGGTGTAATAGCATCTATAGCTGAAGGTAGTTACACTTACACTTACTAAACTATGGAAACATAGTTTTTTTAATATGAAAAAAAGAATAATTAATACAATTACGATAATAATTATAAGCATTATTACATTACTTCTAGGGCTTAAAACATTAGAATTAATAAAATTCGAATGTGTATATAAAAAATTATTTAATATTTATTGCCCAGGATGTGGAACAACAAGAATGATCAAAGCAATTATTAGATTAGATTTATATAAGGCATTTAGATATAATCCATTATTTTTTATACTTTTTATATTACTATTAGTATATTTCGGCATAAATGTTTATAGGTATATCATAAATAAAAAACTTATATTACCATCAAAAAAAGTAATCACTATACTAGTAATTACTCTAATATCCTACATGTTATTAAGAAACATACCACTATTTAGTTTTTTAGCCCCAATACAAAACTAAAAATTACTAACTACATTAACACGTTCAACAGACACTATTTTTCCAGAAAAGTCAGAACTGTTATTAAAATTACCGTTTAATATATATCCATTACTTCCAGAGCCATAATATTGCCTTGCTATTGAAGTATCAATAACTAACTCTATAACAGAACCATCCTGCCTATGATAACAACCATTATACGTATGAGAATCACTCTTAGTATCAACTTTAACAACCTTTAATACTTTTCCAGTATCAAGAGTAAACTCAAACATTGAACCAATTTTACCATAATATGTACCAAGAGCAACACCAATATATTCAGGATGCTCCTTATTTCTAAGCAAACCTGTTTCTGTATCAACATACATGTTATCTTTTATATACTTATATTGAGCACTACTAACTGTAGTAATAGCCTTATAACTCATATAAGTTTTAACACTACTAGAAGAACAAACAGCAACATTTTCTTTATTATAAGTATACTTTGGCAGTGGTTCTTCACTTATATCAGCAGTTCTTGTAAACATAGCCATGTATTGCAGATCAATATCATCATATGATAAATCTATATCAAATACAGGAGTTAAAAACAAGAAACCAAAAATAGCTAAAAAAGACATTACTAACGTACGATTATACGTTATAAATCTTATCAATTTCATAATTTCCTCCATTTCAAATGGTCATGGAAATTATACCATCTTATAAATAAATAGTCAAATTTGCCCAGTAATTTCGAACAAATCAAGAGCATTTTTTGATGTTAAGAAGGAAACTTCTTCCAAAGATAAATTATAAATATTAGCCATCATTTTTGCTACTTCAACAACATGCTTTGGTTCATTAACAGAACCTCTATAAGGTTCTGGTGCAAGATATGGTGAATCTGTTTCAAGAACTACCTTATCGATAGGAATATTTTTCAACGTTTCCCTCAAATTAGTATTATTTTTAAAAGTAAGAACTCCGCCTATTCCAAGAAAAAATCCCAAATTTATAAACATATTAGCTGTTTCAATACTACCAGAAAAGCAGTGAATAATACCTCGAATTTTGCCTTTATAATTTTTCAAAATATGATATAAATCATCTGTTGCATTCCTATTATGTATTATTACAGGTTTATCATATTTAACAGCTAAATCCAATTGCTTTATTAACTTAGATTTCTGAAATTCAGCATTTTCCTTAGTATAATAATAATCAAGACCTATCTCCCCAATAGCAACTACTTTATTAAGCTTCAATGTTTCTTCAATATATTTAATATTCACATCTTCCTCTTCCGTTGGATGATATCCAACAGCGGCATACACAGAATCAAACTTTTCACTCAGTTCAATAGCCAACTTATTAGTAACCGTATCACATCCATTAACGACTATAATTTTAACATCATTTAAAAAAGCGTTATTAACAACACTTTCAACATTACTAATAAGTTTATCATCTTGAATATGACAATGAGTATCTACAAACAACATAATAATCACCTATTCATCTTTGATAATACAAACATACTTTAACAAGAAAAACATCATAACTAACATAGAATAAAATTCAATTAGCCTAAACTCAATTATATTAGCAATTGCAAATGCTATAATAATCGAGATAAAACCAAATATTATTATTCTTGTTCCCTTTTTATTCATTAAGAGCCTCCTCTTTACAGCACAAAAGAATAATAACATACAGACTAAAATATGTATATAGTTTTACAAAAAAAGACAAAATACTTTACAATAAATTAACAAAGGCATACTAAAATATGCCTTATTCTTCTATATATTTATTAATAAATGATCCAAATATATTAGCCAATGTAATATCATTTTCATCTAACTTACCATCTCTCGAAAATATAATTAATGATCCAACAGGGTCACCAGTTGAAATAATTGGAATAACATAACAACAAATATTATCAACCTGATCTTCTATAACTTCTACTTCTTCAATATCTGTGGATAAGTATTGAATCCTAGAATCAATTACATTTGTTATAAATTTACTTATGAGTTTTCCACAGTATAAGTTTTTAATTTTACTGCTAGTAACCAATATATTATCTAAATCCGTTATTAAAATATTAGATTTGATAAATGGTTCAAACACAGAAATAAACTTAGAAAATAATTCGCTTAGTTCCTTAATTGTTGAATATTTTTTCAAAATTATCTGATCATTATTAACAGACAACTCTAACAACTCTCCATCATGAATATATAACGTTTTTCTAATTTCTTTTGGAATAACTATTCTTCCTAAATTATCAATTCTACGTACAATTCCCGTTTGTTTCATAATTCCTCACTTTCTATATATATATTTTGTATTAATAAAAAAAATATATACAAAAAAAAGAATTAATCATTTAATTCTTTTCTAACCTGTTCAAAAAATGAAACCAAATAATATATAAAATGCTTTTCTAATTTAATTGTATCAAGAATTAATATCAATTTACCAAATTCAGTTTTAAATCTAAACATTCTACTAATGTCTGACGCAATAAAGAATAATTTTTCTCCACCCAACTTATCCACAATTTCACTGTTGATTTCTATTTCAACCGAATTCTTTAATTGTTTAATTTTATCAATTTTCAAAGTTATGCACAGTTTTTCAAACCATTCTTCATACATATATACTACCATTTCATCTGTTACACATCCGAAACGATCTTCTAATTCACTTTTTACCTCAATTAACTTATAGTAAGAATCTATTTCATTTATCTTCTTGTGTATTTCTATCTTTAAATCTTCTTCTGAAACATATGAATTATCAATATGAGTATCAACATCAATCAATGGTTTTTCATCAACTTCATCATCTGATACATTATTGCCTTTTAATCTTTCAACTTCCGCATTAAGCATTTTTATATATAGTTCAATACCTATTGTATCTATAAAACCAGCTTGTTCACTACCAAGTATATCACCAGCACCTCTGATAGAAAGATCTCTAACTGCTATAGACATACCACTGCCAAGTTCAGTAAAATCCTTAATAACTTTCAATCTTTTAACAGCTTGTTCATTTAAAACTTTAGAACCATTATACATAAGATATGCATAAGCTATTTTATTACTTCTACCAACCCTACCACGTATTTGATATAACTGACTAAGCCCAAAACAATCCGCATCCATAATAATTAAAGTATTAACATTTGGAATATCAATACCAGTTTCAATTATAGTTGTACAAACCAAAATATCATACTCATAATTTATAAATGCTTCCATTCTAGATTCTAGTTCGTGTTTAGGCATTTGCCCATGGGCATAAGTAATCCTAGCATCTGGAATAATTTGCTGAATTTCAGCTACTTTACTCTCTATATTAGCAACTTTATTATATAAAATGAAAATTTGACCCTTTCTAGACAACTCTTTATAAACCGCATCTCTAAGAATTTGTGAATTATACGCTAACACATAAGTCTGAACAGGATATCTATCAACAGGAGGCGTTTCGATCAAAGACATATTTCTAAGCCCAACCATAGACATTTGCATAGTTCGAGGAATTGGCGTAGCAGATAAAGTCAAAACATCAATATTGGATTTGAATTCCTTTATTTTTTCCTTATGTGCAACACCAAATCTTTGTTCTTCGTCAATAACTAAAAGCCCTAAATCATGAAATTCTACATCTGAGCTAAGTAACCTATGTGTACCTATAACCAAATCAATAGTTCCTTGTTTCAAACCATTTAAAGTTTTTTCTAAAGATTTCTTTGTAATAAAACCATTTAGTAATGCAATATCAACAGGATAATTACGAAATCTTTCAATTGCACTCTTGTAATGTTGAGAAGATAAAATTTTAGTAGGACATAAAAAAGCCACTTGTTTACCAGACATTATTGCCTTAAATATAGCTCTAAAAGCAACCTCAGTTTTACCAAAACCAACATCACCACACAATAATCTATCCATGGGAGTTTTTTTCTCCATATCTTCCTTTATCTGCTGAGAAGCAATCAACTGATCTGTAGTAGGAATATATGGAAATTCAGATTCAAATACTTCTTGTTCTGGAATATCTTTAGAAAATGCATACCCTTCTTGCATCTCGCGCAAAGCATAAAGCTTTAATAATTTATCAGCAATATCATGGAGTTTAGTCTTAACACGTAATTTAGTCTTAGCCCATTCAGTACCACCTAATTTATTAATTTTTGGTTTAGCACCCTCCGCTGAAGAATATTTGCTAATCAACTCAATTTTTTCAACAGGTATATATAACTTATCACCATCTCTATACTCAACGGTCAAATAATCCTTAGTAATACCATTCTTAACAAGCGTTTTCAATCCACAATAAATACCTATTCCATGGATATTATGTACAACCGCATCCCCTATTTCTAACTTATCAATTGTTTTAATTTTAGTAGAATTTTTATATGAATTTTTATACGAAACCTTTTTACTAACATTAGCGAATAGTTCAGTTTCTGATATAACAACATACTTATCATATATAAATCCATGAGGAATATCTTTTATAATAACATTTAATTTATTCGGGTATATTCCATCTTCGTTAGTCAACACCAAATCAGTAATATATGATTTAATATTTTCAAAACTCTTTAGATTTTTTAAACAAATAATTACAGTTCTTTTATCACTAATATACTTAATTAAATCTAAATTCAATCTTTCAAAATCTCCGTTATACATATTTGCAGTAGATGAACTAAAATTTAGTTTTTTATCTACACTTACACCAGTTAAAACATTATCTATAGTAAGTAAATACACTACTTTATCAATAGGAATACTATAAAAATCATGCATATAATTGTTACCAAGTCTTTCCTGTTGTTCTATATCATAATTGTGTATTTCCTCAAGCAAATTATTATAAGAAACTAGAATTTGGCTATAATCTTTAAATATAACTATAGGTGATTTCAAATAATCCATAATAGATGCTAATTTATTAACTACTTTCGGAAGATATTTCTGTTTATTATCTATATATACACCATTTTCATTTATAAATTCACTACAAGGAACTATAGTAATTTTGTCAATATCTCCAATAGTCAACTGAGTATCTACATCAAAATATTTAATTTTATCTATTTGATCTCCGAAAAATTCTATTCTAATAGGTGATTCAAAGTCAAGTGGAAATACATCTATAACAAACCCCCTAACTGCAAAAAAAGATGTTTTTGATACCAAAGTATCCCTAACATATCCAATTGATAACAATTTATTGATCAATACATCTCTATCTATTTCCATGCCTTTTTCAAGAAATATAGCGCTATTAATCCACAGCTCTCTAGACGGTAAATATCTCAAATAACCCATTAAATGAGTAACAACAATTTTTTTATTATCAAATGAACTATTCAAAAAAGACAATCTTTTAAACTTAAATTCAGGACTAACTGCTAAAGCTTCACTAGTTAAAAAATCATCCATTGGAAAAAGGTATACGTTAGAATTATATGCCTTCAAGATTTGAAATAATTTATTAGCCTCATACAAAGTAGAAGTAACAATAATTAAATCAGAATCATTGTTGCAAAATAAACTATTTGAATAAATCATTGCCAAATCATCAGTTAATCCAGAAACACTAAGACTGTTAAAATTTATTTTTTCAAACAGTTTATCAAAAAACATATACACTCACCTCTATTTATTATTATATTTATTCATAAGAAAATTAAAATCAGAATTAATAAAATCATCTATTATTTTGCAAGACTTATCAATTACGTCTTTGACAACAATCAAATCGTCTGAAGAGAACCTACCTAATACATAATCTTTCGTATCAATATTTTTATTATTTGAGATTCCTAATTTCAAACGTTTATAAGACTTAGTCCCTAAACATTTTTCTATATTTTTTAAACCATTATGACCTCCACTACTACTATTTTCTTTAAGTTTAATTTTGCCCAGCGGCATATCTAAATCATCACTTATAACAAGAATATCAGAAATTGAAATCTTAAAATATGAAACAAAAGACAATAAAACTTCACCAGATAAATTAATAAATTTAAGTGGCTTTAATAGCAAAATTTTTTCATTATTAACAAACAATTCAGTAAAAGTTCCACCAAATTTTTCCTTTTCAAAAGAAACATTTTTCAATTTAGCATAATTATCTATTACCATAAATCCCATATTATGTCTTGTATTAACATAATCACTACCAGGATTACCAAGACCAACAATTAACTTCATATAATTCCTCCTACAAATTATGATAAATATTATAAACCTCAGATTTAGACATATTTCTTTCTTTAGAAACTAATTTTATAGCTTCCTTAGAATCTTTGCCTTCTCTTATATATAAATTAACATGTTCAACTACAGATAGGTTTTCAAATGTATTAGTATTATTTGAACCCTCTACAACAATAACAAATTCTCCCTTAACTAATTCTAATTGAGAAATAATTTCAGAAATATTACCTCGATAAACCTCTTCATACTTTTTACTTATTTCCCGGGAAATACTTATTTGCCTGTTACCAAACACTTTTAATAGGGATTCTAACATCTCAATAATACGATGAGGAGCTTCGTAAAAAACAATAGTAAAAGGAAATCTTTTCAATTTTTCTAGTTCACTCTCCCTTTTAGAAGTTTTGCTATTCAAAAAACCATAAAAAAGAAAATGATCAGTATCAAGACCAGACATAATAAGTGCAGGTATCAAAGCAGTAGCTCCAGGCAATCCAACAACATTGTATCCGTTCTCAATAACATACTTAGCAACAACATAACCAGGATCACTTATTCCAGGTGTTCCTCTATCACTAACCAAGCCTACATTTTTACCATCTCTTAAATATTCTAAAACCTTATCCTTAGAATAATACTCATTATGATCATGACTTGGAATAAGCGGTTTAGAAATTCCTAAATATCTTAATAAATTTAAAGTAACTCTTGTATCTTCTGAAAAAATAACATCTACCATTGATAAGATATCTTTTTCTCTAGTGGTTATATCATCAAGGTTTCCTATAGGAGTAGGAACTAAATATAACGTTGGAGTATTATCATAACTTTTTTGGCTCATATTATACCTCCTAAATATTACATTTTAAATATTTCTTAATATCACTAGTATACGTATTATCTTCATTATAAACATATAACGGAGTTTCTACAACTAGTCCTGTTTTTCCATTTTTAACACCTTCAATTAATAAAATATTAGCCTTACTTCCTAGTTTTGGATAAATAAATTGAATTCTTTTTGGCTCTATATTATATTTTTTGAACAATTCAACAATTTCAATAAATCTCTCTGGTCTATGAACTAAAGAAAAATAACCACCTGACTTAAGTAATTTTGAAGAAATAGAAATAACATCTTCTAATTTTAATTCTATTTCATGACGCGCTATTGCCTTAATAGAATTATCATTCATAACAGAGTTTGATGTGAATTTAAAATATGGTGGATTACAAGTGATTAAGTCAAATGAATCCGAAGAATATACATCTAATAAATTTCTTACATTATAATTCAAAATATCAATTCTATCAGACAAATTATTTAGTTGTATTGACTTACAGGCAAGATCATATATATCTTTTTGTAACTCAACACATTTTATTTTATGATTTGTTCTCGTAGAAAAAATAATTGGGATAGGAGCATTACCAGTACACAAATCTAATATAGATGAAGTGCGAAAATTAATAGTAGCAAAATTAGCAAGTAATACAGAATCTAATGAAAATTTAAACCAAGAATCATTTTGTACTATTTTCAAATTATTATAACCTAGCAAATCATTAATTGTTTCCATCTATTTTACCACTATAATTTTTTGATTTTTATCTTCAAACTCTACAGTATATTTTTGATTATACAAGTCCACTTGAATAACTTTTGCTTGTTTTCCATCTACTTCAATCTTTTTTCCAACCGATGGCATTGTTTTTCTATATTCCTTATATATATCATCTTCATATTTCAAACAACACAATAATCTACCACACACACCATTTATCTTATTAGGATTTAGCGCTAACATCTGATTTTTAGCCATAGAAATAGATATTGAATCAAAATCATATAAAAAAGAAGAACAACATAATCTCCTACCACAAGGACCAATTCCTCCAATAATCCTTGCCTTATCTCTAACTCCAATCTGCCTAAATTCGATCCTAGTTTTAAATATTGATGCCATTTGTTTTGCTAATTCCCTGAAATCAACACGCTCTTCAGAAAAAAAGTTAATCAAAAGCTGACTCCTATCAAAAGAAAACTCAGTTTTAATGGGTTTCATATTCAAATTATATTTTGTAACTAATTTCTTGCATTTATCAAAAGCTCTTCTTTGATCAATTATGTTTTTATTATGGGCTTGTCTATCAGTTTCATCCGCAATTCTAATAATATTTCCAAACACTGGCATATCATCTAAACATTCTATTATAGAAACTACATAAGCATATTTAATTCCTGCCTCAGTTGAAACAACAACACAATTAGAATCACATATATCTGGTACATTTTCAGAAGAAGCATAATATAATCGCTCATCGCCATTAAAATTAATTCCAACTACTTTTTTCATTCACATCACCTTCCCATTCCATTATAACTTTATCCAATATTAAATTTAAATTAACATTATATTTAATTAAATTCAAATATCTTTCTATTACCTTAACCTTTCTTATGTAATACATCAAATCATGATAAGTTGCCAACATATTAATAGAATCTATATAATCAAAAAAATAAGTCAAATTTCTCCCAATTTTAATATTTATTACATCTAAATATATATATAGCATCAAATTAAATGCACTTTTGAATGCAACTCTATCATTAAAATAGTCATGCCACTTTTTCTTAGTAAAAGCTATAGTAGAAATACCATTTTTTTCATCAAACAAACAAAAATCTAAAATTACATCAACCTTATTACAAAATTGTTCATAATCTCCATTATATATATCAGAAAATTGAAAAAACAAATCTTTTAATCCGTTACACTCATCAGGAGAAAAATATATGACCTGGCAACGGGATTTAATAGTATCCAAAACTTGACTAATATTATTTGTAGTAAGTATAGCTATTATATCCTCTTCTGGTTCCTCTAAAAACTTAAGAAGGGTATTGCTTGCTGCCACATTCATCTTATCACAATCTTTGATTAAATAAACTCGTCGCTTGCCATAAAGCTTTTTTGTATCAAAATAATCTTGTAATTGAAGAATCTCTTCTTTCTTTAAATTAAGAGCCTCTGTATCTATTAACTTAAAATCACTAAAAGAATTTTCATCTATTAATCTGCAAATATTACATTCACTACAATTTTTCAATGAGCTTGGACAACAAATAGTCTTAATAAAGGAATATATAAAATCATATGATTTAGTATAACCATTAACCACAAAAAGATAGGCATGTGAATACCTATCTGTATTTTCACAATTAATTAATAATTTACAAGCATTTGGTTGCTCTACAGTATATTTTTCTAACACACATATCACCTAACTAAAACAATAAAACCAATGAAAATGCTAAGCAAAAAAGTCCTGGCATACCAAGCAATGTTATAACAAGTACTGTTATAATATTTATAGGTACAATAACATTCAATGGAGAAGCAATTAAGTTAAAACCATACAAAATAAAAGAAGATAAAATTAATTTTTTTACAAAACTAAATATTTTTTTCATATGCCACCTCTAAAAAAACATATGAAAAAAATACATAAATTATACTACTTCATTTCTATTTTCAAATGCCATTTCCAAAGTCATAGAATCAATATAATCTATCTCAGCACCTATTGGTATACCATTAGCTATTCTTGTAACCAAAACATCACTATCTTTTAGCAATCTCTTAATATATGAAGAAGTGGTTTCTCCTTCTATAGTAGATTTAATAGCAATTATTACTTCTCTATAATTGCCCTCATATATTCTTTTAATTAAAGATGGAATATTAAGATCATCAGGGCCAATATTATCTATTGGAGAAATAAGACCATTTAAAACATGATATTGTCCATGAAAAGCGCCAATCTTTTCAAACAATAAAACTGTTTTTGAATCCTCAACAACACATAAAATGCCATTATGTCTTGACTCATCATTGCATATTGAACACTTTTCTGATTCAGTAATAAAATTACAAATCGAACATCTTTTTAGCCTATCAAGATTTTTAACAGCAGTTACAAGCTCACTCCTTGAATCACTACCCTGCTCTAATAATGAAAAAGCATACCTCTCAGCAGTTTTCTCACCAACACCTGGAAGCTTTTTTAAGTTAGTAATAAGTTCAGAAAGAATTTCTGGATACTTCATATTATATCAATCCATCTAATCCCGCACCAAATTTACCCATTTTTTCTTTAGTCATCTTGTCAACTTTAGAAAAAGCATCATTTAATGCAACTACTACCATATCTCCCAATATTTCTAAATCATCAGCTTCTAATTCTTGACTTAATATATTTACTTTCAAAACTTCTTTTTTACCATTTACTTCCACCTTTACCAAAGAAGACTCTCCAGTAAAAACAGAATTATTTATTTCTTCCTTTGCTTTTAACATGTCTTTTTGCATTTGTTGTGCTTGACGCATTATAGCCTGCATATTCATAAAATAATCATCCTTTCTTTATCTAACCTCTATTATATCATCAATTTCATTACCAAAGATACCCTCTAAATCAGAATTTTCATTTTTTTTAGAATCACACTCGGCAAAATAATTCTTTTCAGGAATAAAATTATACATAATATTTTCACTCTTTTGCCTAACATAATTAGTCTTAATCGTTTTCCACTCATCGTCAGTAATAAATATAGTCTTTATAGCTGATGAGAAAATTTTGCTAAATAATTCATCTACCAAATATATTTTTCCATTTAATATTTCAGCAGAGCTTGAATATTTAGTACTTAATATAACATACATTTTACCAGCAACCCTAAGCTCGCAATCTTGCATGTTACAAACAATAGAATCATAATTACTATCAAACATAAATTCTAGCAACATAGGTAATTTATCCTTATACCTTAAAAGGCAATCCTTATTAGCAGTTGCTAAAGAATTATTAATTCTAACATTCTTAAGTTCCATAACATTATCCAAAGATAGTAAAAAATTTTTGTACTTACTCACAGAAATTTCAATATTTTCTGTACTTTTTTTATCAACATTAGGAATTAACTTCTTATTTTCAATACTTTCAACACTTGTTTGTAAAATAGGCGTTCCTTTGACTGGAACATTTGTTTGCAAAAGATTTTCATCATTATATTCCATCAAAAATACTATTTCTAGCAAAACGCGTGGATTTGAAGAGCTTTTAATGTTTCTAATTTCACTAGAAAAGCGAGTTATTAACGAATATAACCTATTTTTATCAACATTTCTAGAAATTGATAAATATTTTTCCTTCAAATTTACATCATCAGCATTTTCATAAGAATCTATAACTTTATATTTTAATATTTGTTCTAAAATTGTTAGCAAATCATCAGCAATTTTTACAAAATTTTTACCGTTTTGTTCAAATAAATATAACTTATCCAAAAACTGAGATATATTATTTTTAAAATACATATCAATTAAATCTATTTCACTACTTTTAGATAATGTACCAGATAATTGATACAAATCATCTATATTTAAATTATTATTTTCATAAACACTTAATTGATCCAACAATCCAATTGCATCCCTCATACCACCATCAGACAAAATAGCAATTTCCTTCAATACCTCATTACTTACAGAAAAGCCTTCCAAAGTGCATATTTTTCTAAGATTTTCCTCAATTTCACAATCCAAAAACTTTTTAAAATCAAATCTCTGGCACCTTGAAATAACAGTAATAGGAAGCTTATGAGGTTCAGTTGTAGCCAGGATAAATATAATATGAGCAGGAGGCTCTTCCAAAGTTTTAAGTAAAGCATTAAATGCACCAATAGATAACATGTGAACTTCATCTATTATATACACTTTATATTTACCACTATTAGGTGCTAAATTAGCCTTATTTTTAATTTCTCTTATCTCATCTACCCCATTATTTGAAGCAGCATCTATTTCTATAATATCAAGAAAATTTTTGTTTTCTATTTGTTTACAATTTTTACATTCATTACATGGTTCAACACCTTGCAAATTTTCACAATTAACAAGTTTAGCAAATATTTTTGCCATACTAGTTTTACCTGTACCTCTAGGGCCACAAAACAAATAAGCATGAGCAATTTTGTTGTGGATAATTGCATTTGATAATACCCTTACTATATTTTTTTGACCTACAACATCTTTAAAAGAACGAGGTCGATATTTCCTATACAATGTCTGATATGCCATAAATACCCTCCAATAAAATTATAACATCATTATAAAAATAAAAGAAGGATTACCTTCTTTCTAAAAAAAAATTTTTCAATAACTTAGTGCTTTCATCAATAATAGACTGATTATTCACACACTCGCAGGAAAATTTTTTCATTTTATATAAGCCCTCACTAGCATATACAACACGCTCTATTCTTGATTCCTTAATAGCCGCCATACACATATCACATGGTTTCAGTGTAACATACATAACGCAACCATTCAATCGCCAATCGCCAACAAACTTATTGGCATCTATAATAGCTAAAATTTCAGCATGATTTATAGCTATACCCGTACTGTTTTTTTTATTAAAAGCTGTGGATAAAATTTTATTATCTTTAACTATTACTGCACCAACAGGAACCTCACCATTAGAATATGCTTCATACGCTAAATCAAGTGCAACTTTCATATAATAATTATCATCCATAAACACTCACCACACTAAAAAAGCGCACACATTAAGAGATTGTTAAGGCTGCTATCTTTCAATCCTGACCTGGTTCCAACATTAACGTTGCGCATATATATAATACAATAAATAACACTTAATTTCAAGAAATAAGATATTAAAAGCATATATGTTTCACGTGAAACATTGCATAGCAACCAATAAAATAGAAAAATCAAAATTATAAAACATATAACAATTCATTTATACATAATAAGCAAAATATCATTGATAACTATCATATCATAATAATATAATAACTAATGTTTCACGTGAAACATTAGTTATATAATAAAATAGAGATTTCACAACAAATCTTAAATGTAAGTATAAACAATCGTAATAATATGATGTACAATATAATACTTTGAAAAAGTTTCACGTGAAACATTAAAATAGATTAATTTTACATATTCGAATATATAAATATTACATTCAAAAAACTATTGCATCATAACCAATTAAAATAATGAAACTCGTAAATAAATATAATTTTTAAAGATATGTATACAAGTATAACGTTAATAGATCTAATACTGAAATTATTTTAATAGAACATAATTATAAATATATAAATACTATATTATTATGTTTCACGTGAAACGTTGATATACTTTTCAATTTTCACACACTGAACTGATGTCCTATTTCTTATAATTATTACTCTTTTCAAATTAAAATTTTGTATGAGATAACATTGTTACCAATAGTATTATAACTACTAAAAAGTATCTATAACTAACTCAACATAAACGTATATGACTGATTAAACATTACAGCTAAATAAACAATAAAATATTTTAATCAATATAAGAAAAGTACTATAAGGATAGGAACAATTCCACCAAATTAAACATAGCGATATTCACAATGTTTCACGTGAAACATTGTACCGTAAAACAACTAATAAAAAAATAATTTTAAAAATATAAAACTTACAGCTACATATAATAAAAATACATAGTAATTACCTATTAATAATAGTTTTAAATAAATGACGCTCTTAAAAAAACAACAATCTACAGCTTGAATTGTTTCACGTGAAACATAGATAATACTCTAAAATATAAAATCTAATAATATTACATAATCACTAATATAAAGATTTAATATATTTATACAAAACACCTTAAAAATTAATTATAAATAAAAACTAACATGTAAACTATAGAATCTAACTTATACAAACATAATTGTACCATTAATAAATTTTAAATAGCATAATAATTTTTAATAATAAAAATATCAATGTTTCACGTGAAACATTGCAATAACAACTTATAGTTATCTAAATTCTTCACTCTTATACAAATAGTTACAACTTAAAACTATAAAATAATATATATAAGAAAAACTAATTAAATTTTCTACTATATTTATAATACCTTTATACATCGAATTAAAGTTTCACGTGAAACTACAATAATTATAAAACCAAACTATGGTATTATGCTGTTAAAAAAATTCTAACAAATTTATTTTATTAAAATAACTAATACACTAAAATTAACACCTCAACAAAACTGATATTTTGCATGAAACATTTATAATACTGCTTAAGTCAAACAAATAATAATTAATAAAAACTAATTAACATAAAATTGTGACGTAATTAAATTATACTACAAAACATATCAAATACTTGTGGATAAATTTTAAATAATGAATTTTTTATTAAAACCTGTGGATAAATAAAAAGAGAAGCTACTCTTGCTTCTCCTCATTTTCCTCAACACTATCTATATCCAGTAACGCAATATTAGAAACTTTACTGTCATCCTTTAAATTAATTAATTTAACACCTTGAGCTACTCTACCAGTTTGCGAAACTTGATCAATTGAAATTCTAATAATAATACCACTATTTGTTATTATCATTAAATCCTCTTTTTCAGAAATTAATTTAAATGCTACTATATTACCATTTTTTTCTGTAACATTTAATGCTTTTACACCCTTACTTCCTCTATGAGTAATTCTGTATTCATCCAATGACGTCTTCTTACCATATCCATTTTCAGTAATAACTAATACTTGTTGATCCTTTTCAGCAACCTCACATCCTACGCATACTCCATCATCTACATCTAAACCACGTACACCAGATGCTGTTCTTCCCATAACTCTTATTTCATTTTCATCAAAACGAATCATTCTACCATTACTACTTGCTATTAATATTTCATTTGTTCCATCTGTTTTCTTAACTGACAATAACTCATCATCATCTTTTAGGCTAATAGCAATCTTTCCACCATTCCTAATATTATCAAATTCAGAAATATCAGTACGTTTAACTAAACCTTTTTTAGTACAGAATAACAAATACTTATTAGGATCATTTGTTTTTACCATAAGCATAGACTTAACAAATTCATCTTTTTCCAATGGCAATAAATTAATAATTGGTAATCCCTTAGATTGCCTACTAAACAATGGAACCTCATACCCCTTGATACGATATACCCTACCACTATTAGTAAAGAATAACAAATAATCATGTGTAGTCATAGAAATAATTTGTTCTACAAAATCTTCTTCATTTGTAGCCATTCCCTTAACTCCTACACCACCTCTGTTTTGTGTTTTATATGTATCACTAGTTATACGTTTAACATATCCTTTATTTGTTAATGTAACAATAATATTCTCCTCAGGAATTAAAGATTCATCATCAATATAATCAACAGCTGTCATATCTATATGAGTTCTTCTATCATCAGAATACTTATTTTTGATTTCCAATAACTCATCTTTAATTATTCCAAGAATTTTTTCTTCACTAGCTAAAATTGCCTTTAACTCTTCAATTAATTTCAATAAGCTTGCCAATTCTTCTTCTATCTTAGATCTTTCTAATCCAGTTAATCTTCTTAATTTCAATTCTAAGATACTATCAGCTTGTATTTGAGATAGCCCAAAACGTTCCATTAACGCAGTACGAGCTATCTGATCAGTTTCAGATTCTCTTATAATCTTAATTACCTCATCTATATTATCAAGAGCTATCTTATAACCTTCCAAAATATGAACTCTATTTTCAGATTTATTCAAATCATATTTTGTTCGCCTGATAATTACTTCTTTTTGATGATCAATATACTTAGAAATAATTGCTTTTAATCCCAATGTTTTAGGCGTTCCCTGATCTAACATTAAAAATGTTATACCATACGAAATTTGAAAAGAAGTATGTTTAAACAAGTTATTTAACACAACTTGTGGGTTAGCATCCCTCTTCAAAGTAATAGTTATTTTAACTCCATCCTTTAAATCTGTATGATAATCTACTATTCCATCAAGAGTTTTGTTGTGGACAAGTTCAGCAACCTTAGCCTTCAAATCAGCAGTATTAACGCCATATGGAACTTCTGTAATCACAATAGAATTATGACCATTTATTTCTTCTATTTGTGCCCTACTACGAATTGTAATAGTACCTCTACCAGTTTCATAAGCCTTCTTTATACCAGAATTTCCTAAAATTATTCCTCCAGTAGGAAAATCTGGACCTTTAACATACTCCATAAGACCTAATGTATCTATTTCGGGATTATCTATATAAGCAACGCACCCATCAATAACTTCTCCTAAATTATGTGGTGGAATATTCGTAGCCATACCTACCGCAATTCCCATAGTACCATTTACTAAAATATTCGGAAATCTTGAAGGTAAAACTTTTGGTTCTTTTGCTGTTTCATCAAAGTTAGGTTGAAAATCTACCGTATTCTTGTTGATATCTCTAAGTAACTCCAATGAAATTTTTGATAATCTTGACTCTGTATAACGCATTGCTGCAGCCCCATCACCCTCAATATTACCAAAATTTCCATGTCCATCAATTAATAAATATCTCTGGTTAAAATCTTGTGCCATTCTAACCATAGCTTCATAAATACTCGAATCACCATGTGGATGGTAGTTACCCATAACCTCTCCTACCATCTTAGCAGATTTTCTATGAGGTTTATCAGGTGTATAACCGGATTCATACATAGACCACAATATTCTCCTATGTACAGGTTTAAGTCCATCTCTCAAGTCCGGTAACGCACGCGAAGTAATAACACTCATAGAATAATCCAAAAACGAAGATTCTACTTCCTTAACTATATTATTCTCTGATAGTTTATCTCTTTCGTGAAAAGTGCCACCAAATTCATTACCACTAGATGAAGTTGAATCATCTTCAAAATCATTATTGATTAATTCTCTATTATCTTCTCCCATAATAAACCTCCTATATATCTAGATTTTGAACATACCCAGCATTTTCTTCTATAAATTGGCGTCTAGGTTCCACTTCATCACCCATCAATTTAGAAAATACTGCATCCGCTGCCATACAATCATCAACTGTTATTTTTCTTAAAGTACGCTTGGTTATATCCATTGTAGTTTCATTTAATTCCTCAGCATCCATTTCACCAAGACCCTTCATTCTGGCAATTTCAGCCCTTGATCTAATATTTTCAGGCAAACTATTTAAGTATGAATTTTTTTCAGCCTCATCAAGTACATATTTTCTCGTTTTTCCATGCATTATTCTAAATAATGGTGGTTGAGCAGCGTAAACATGTCCAGCCTCAACAATTGGCTTAAAAAAGCGATAGAAAAGAGTTAATAATAATACTCTAATATGTGCACCGTCAACATCGGCATCGGTCATAATAATAATTTTATCATACCTTAATTTTTCAAGATTAAATTCTTCTCCAATTCCTGTACCAAACGCAGTTATAATTGTGCGTATTTCCTCATTTCCAAGAGCTCTATCAAGTCTATTTTTTTCAACATTTAAAATCTTACCTCTAAGTGGTAGTATAGCCTGAGTCATAGAATCTCTACCTTTTTTTGCACTACCGCCGGCAGAATCTCCTTCGACAATAAATATTTCTGATACTTTTGGATCTTTGCTTTTACAATCAGACAACTTACCAAAAAAATTAGTAGTAGCCATCTCACTTTTTCTTGTAATTTCCCTAGCCTTTTTAGCAGCATTTCTAGCTCTACAAGCTAACATCGCCTTTTCAACAATTATATGAGCTTCATTAGGATTTTCCAATAAGAATTTCTCAAATCCCTCACTAAATACATTATCAGCTAACTTTCTTACTTCAGAGTTTCCCAATCTACCTTTAGTTTGACCTTCAAATTGCGGATTAGGATGTTTACAAGAAACAATCATCGTTAACCCCTCTTTAACGTCATCACCAGTCAAAGATTCATCTTTTTCCTTTAACATGTTAGACTTACGAGCATAGTTATTAATTACACGAGTCAATGCTCTCTTAACCCCTTCTTCATGAGTACCACCATCATGAGTATTAATATTGTTAACAAATGAATAAATATTATCATTGTATCCAGTATTATATTGAAGAGCAACTTCAAAGAAGACATTATCTTCCTCCCCTTCTAAGTGAATAATTTTATCGTGAATAACTGTCTTATCCTTATTAATAAATTTAACATATTCAGAAATACCACCTTCATAAAGAAAAGTATCTCCTGTAGTATCTTCCATATCGCGATCATCTCTAAGAGTCAATCTCAATCCTCTATTTAGGAAGGCAAGTTCTCTTATTCGAACCAACAATGTATTATAATCGTAAATATCTGTATCAAATATATCAGGATCGGGTTTAAAAGTAACCGTCGTACCTGTTCTGTTTTCATTACATTCACCTATAACCTCTAATGGATGAACAGTATGTCCTCCATTTTCAAAACGAATAAAATAAATCTTTCCATTCTTATAAACCTTTACTTCTACCCATTTTGACAAGGCATTAACAACACTGGCACCAACACCATGAAGTCCACCCGAAACTTTATATCCGCCTCCACCAAATTTACCACCAGCATGCAATACAGTATAAACTGTTTCTACTGTTGATATATGAGTTTTTGGATGTATATCAACCGGTATACCACGCCCATCATCTTTTACAGTAACAGAATTATCTTTATTAATAACTACCTCTATATTTTGACAATATCCTGCTAAACTCTCATCAATAGCATTATCGACAATCTCCCAAACTAAATGATGTAGACCTTTAACATCTGTTGTACCTATGTACATACCAGGTCTTTTTCTAACAGCCTCTAACCCTTCCAAAACTTGAATATCAGACGCATCATAATGCATGTTACTATTATTTTCCATTTAACTCCACCTCTTCTTTAAATACACTGCCATTCTTTATAGTTACTACTTTCGCATTTTTTAAATATTTCTTATTAATATTTTTGATATCTGTAGTCGTTATAATTGTTTGAACATTTTTGTTAATATAATCTAATAGTTTATTTCTTTTACTTTTATCCAATTCACTAAAAATATCATCAAGTAAAATAACAGGATTACAGCCAGTACAATTTTTCAATAATTCTATCTCAGACAACTTTAAAGCTATAATAGCAAGTCTTTGTTGTCCTTGTGAACCAAATAAAGCCAAGTCTCTTTGATCAACCTCAAAAATAAAATCATCTCTATGTGGACCATACAATGTTGATCCTTGTGTAGTTTCCTTAAATATATTCTTAGAAAACTTCTTAGATAACTCACTCTTTAATACAGATAAATCAAAACTACTAAAAGATATTGAGTTAATATATCTAATTTTTAAACCAGGTATTCCAGTAAAAAATTCATATATATCACTAATTCGAGAATTAATATCATTTATATAATTATTTCTATATGTGTATATTAAACAACCTTCATCAACTAACTTAGAAGTCAATATATCTAACAAAATTTTATCGCTCTCACTTGAGAAATTACATTTTTTTAATAAATCATTCCTTTGTTTTAAATACTTATTATATTCATTAACAATTCTAATATATTTGCTAGAAGTCTGCCCTATTTCAACATTTAAATATTTTCTCTTATTTGCCGGGGTACCTCTAATTATGTCCATATCATTTTGAGAAAATAAAATAACATTTAAACTAGCAAGATAATCATTATACGTTTTAATTTGTTTATCATCCAAATATATTTTTTTATTGCTTTTATCGCGATAAAATTCAATTTTCAACTCCTTTTTCTGATTTTGATTACTAACATTGCACTTTACTATTCCATATGGTTGATCGTGCATAATCAAATTATCAACATCAGAATCTCTAAATGATTTTGTTATAGCAAGCACATATATACTCTCCAAAATATTTGTTTTTCCCTCACCATTATTACCTATAATTATATTTAATTTCTTATTAAATTTAAGGTTTAAAAGAGGATAGTTTCTATAATTATATAATGCGATATTTTCTACTATCATGTTATCCACACCTTATCTTGTTCGTACATATATAATTATACCATGAAAAAAGATTATTTCTAATCTTTTTTCTTAATTTCTAAGCGATTTTTTCTTAAATTCAATACATTTTCTAACCTAGAAGCTCTTAGAAGTTGATTTGAAAATGAAAAGTGAGAAATTGGTAATTTTAAACTATATCCTGAACAAAATTTAACAATAGTTTTATTTTCATCAACAACCTTAAAATAAGATTCAATATTTTTAAAAGATATCCACAAGCATTCGTGTAATCTAGGAGAACTTATTGGGAAAAAAATAATTGACATACTATCTTCCACAACAATAGGAGCTTTATAATTAACACCTATCATATCCTTGGTTCCAGCTAAACGCCCACTATAACTGCTACCAAAATACTTACAACTATTATCTATAATTCGCATTGAGTTTTCTTTAACTACAAATTCATCATCATATTCAATAATTCTAGTAGAATTATCATCAATAGGTATAATTGCAAGTGTATTCATATTAATATCATAATCTTTCATACAAAACCCTCCTTAAAAGTTTGATACCTATCATAAACAAAATATAATGAAAAAAATGTCAAAATATAAAAAAAACTACAAAATGTAGTTTAATTAGTTAATATTGGTAACAACAATTCAGTTAACTTATTGTCATTCTCACCTTTTATTATAATAGGTTTATCTTCTCCATTTAAATATACTATGATGTTTTCATCCTCAATTACTTTTAAAGCCTCTATCAAGAACTTGAAATTAACAGTAAAATCTATATCAATATTGTTATTTTTTTCAATATAAATCTTTTCTTCACCATTTCCTACTTCTATTACCGTAGATGAAACAGTAAGAACATTATCCATAACAGATATTCT
>CAKPCJ010000011.1 GCA_934141575.1 uncultured Bacilli bacterium | reverse complement strand
ATCTGGTACAATAGAAGACGGATGTATAACTATTAATACAAGTGGAAATGTAAAATTAATACTTAATGAAGTAAATATAAAAAATAGCAATGGACCAGCAATATACATTAAAAGTGCAAAAAATGTGATTATATATTTAAAAGGAAATAATTATTTAGAAGATGGAACGATATTTACAAATGAAGAATTAAATGGAACTATATACAGTGAATCAAATATCGTATTTGATGGAAGCGGTACACTAGAAATAAAATCAAATTATCAAGATGGAATAGTATCTAAGAAAAACATAAAAATAATAAATGGTAATTATACTATATTAGCAAACGATGATGGAATACGTGGAAAAGATTCAGTGTATATAATAGATGGTAACTTTGAAATTAATACAGAAGGCGATGGAATAAAATCAACTAATGATGAAGATGAGACAAAAGGTTTCGTAAAAATAGAAAATGGTAGTTTTAATATAAATTCAAAATTAGATGGAATTCAAGCTGAAACATCAGTTATAATTACTAATGGAGTATTTAACATAACAACAGTTAGTGAATCAACAATACCATCAAACAACCAAAAAAGTAACTTTAAAAATACAAATACTAAAAGTTCAAAGGGAATAAAAGCTGGAAATAATATTGTAATAACGAACGGAACATTTAATTTAAATACTCAAGACGATTCGATACACTCTAATAACTCAATTGGAATAAGTACCGGAACATATAATATTAAATCAGAAGATGATGGTATACATGCAGATAAAGAGATAATAATAGATGATGGTACTATCGATATATCAAAAAGTTATGAAGGAATAGAATCATCAAAAATAACCATTAATAATGGAAATATAAGTGTAGTAGCAAGTGATGATGGAATAAACATAGCAGATCAATCATCATATAAAAATAATTATAAACAAAATACAGATAACATATTAACAATAAATGCAGGAACAATTTATGTAAATGCATCAGGAGACGGTATAGACATTAACGGAACGGCATATATAAATGGCGGATTAATAATGGTTGATGGTCCAACTAGCAATGGAGATGGAGCACTTGATTATGATAATCAATTCATAGTAAATGGAGGAACTTTAATTGCAGTAGGATCAAGTGGCATGGCACAGGGAATAAGTAATACATCTACACAGTATGGTGTACTTATAAATTTAACAAATGCATACAAAACCGGTGATAAAATAACTATATTAGATGAAAATAGCAACGAAATAATAGAATATGCACCATCAAAAAGTTATCAATCAGTAGCGTTTTCATCAGATAAATTAGTCAAAAATAAAACATATACTCTAAAAATAAATGATGTAGTATATGAAACATTTACTATAGAAAAAATATCAACGACAATGGCTAATGCACAAACGCCAGGAAGACCAAATAGAGGAATGATGAGATAAGACTTTAAAAGTCTTTTTTTTATTAAATTTCATATCATTAAATGGTGAAATGTGATGAAAAAAATAATAATATTAGTTTTAACATTAATAAATATATTGGTTTTAGTAACAAATATAAACAGCAAAAAAATCGAACCAGTATCTATGAGTTTAAACGAAAAGAAAATAGACATTATAGAAAAAAATAACTATAAAATAAAAGTATATATACCAATTACAAATTATAAAAAATTAAATAAAATAATAAATAAAAAAATATCCGAATACATAAACAAATTCAAATCAGAAATAAGTAACGAAATACCACATAATAATCAATATCACACATTAATTATTTTGTATGATGAATACTCAAATAATGAATATATTTCATATATATTCAGAATAGAATATTATACGGGTGGTGCTCATCCAAATCATGAAATCTTTACCATAAATTACAACACAAAAACGGATAATGAAATATATTTAGATTTTCTTGAAAAAAAGTATAAAAATGTAATAAATACATTTTCAAAAATAAGTAGGCAAGAATTAATAAAGAATCCAAGAATAACAGATACAAATATGCTTATGGATGGAACAAATCCAACAACCTCAAATTTTAAAAATTTTGTTTTTTCAAAAGGTGGAATAATTATATTTTTTCCACAATACCAAGTGGCACCATATAGCCAAGGCGAGTTTAATGTTGTAATACCATATGATAAACTAGAGGAGATAAAATGATAAAAAAAATAATAATTTTAATATTGTTAATTTCATGCGCATCTATACTAAAAAGATACAAGGTGGATATATTATCAACATTTAGTGAGAAAGAAATTGTAACTTATCACGAGTATCACATTTCATATGAAAATGAAAACCTTACAACTAACAATCTGTTAAGTGAACTTGAATTTTTAAAAAATGAAGAAAATATAACAATAACAATAGTAACTTTCGATAATATAAGATACGATATTAGATCAAATTCAATGAAAAGCGATACAGGAAAATTTTTTGATAATTATATAAAATTGTTAGAGAAAAATGAAAATGATAAAAAAATAATTGAAACTTATTCAAATGGAATAAGAATAAAAGAACTAATAATATACATGCCAGATATATTGGCAAATAATTATTTGCAGAATAAGAATTTAGAATATTGGAAGAAATAAAATATTTTAAATAAACACAAAATAATAAAAAAATGCAAGAAAATTAGCAAATTCCTTTTGTTTAATAAATTTATATGGTATAATAAACATATCAACGAGTGGTATAACAACCACTCTTTAAATTTATTTATAGGAGGTAATATGCTAGATAAAATTAGAGAAAGCATAGAAGGTCCACTATTAGAACATGGGATAACTATAGACGAAATAACTTATGAAAAAGAAGGAAGTAATAACTTTTTAAGAATAGTTATAGACAAACAAGTTGTAGTAGATTTGGATACATGCGTAGAAGCAACACATATAATAAACGATATTTTGGATGAAATAGATGTTATAGAAGAATCCTATATATTAGATATAAGTTCAAAAGAAAAAGGAGGAAATTAAGATGAACGGAAAAGAATTTATAAAATCACTCGATTATATAGTAGCAGAAAAAAATATATCAAAAGATAAAGTATTAGATGGTATGAAATTAGCTCTTGCAACAGCATATAAAAAAATGTATGGAAAACCAAATGTAGAAGTTGACATAAACGAAGACAATGGTGAAATAAAAATATTTTCAGTAAAAATAGTAGTCGAAAAAATTGAAGAAGATGAAGATGACGAAGAATTTGATGAGAATGAAGAAGAAAAAGAAGAAACATTTGAACCAATATTATTAAGTGATGCCAAAAAAATTGATCCAACAATACAAGTGGGAGATATTTTGAAAGAAGAAGTAACACCAAAAGATTTCGGAAGAGTAGCTACATCAACTGCAAAACAAGTATTAACGCAAAAGATAAGAGAGGCAGAAAGAGAAAGTATACTTGAAGAATATAAAGATAAGCAAGATGAGTTAATAGTTGGAATTCTTTCAATGGAAGACTCACTAAATTATTATGTTGATCTTGGTAGAGCAAGAGGAGTATTGCCAAAGAAAGAATTAATCCCTGGAGAAAAACTTACAATGGGAAACTCTGTTAAGGTTTATGTAACAAAAATTGAAGCAACAACAAAAGGACCACTTATACTTCTTTCAAGAAGTCACTATGGGTTTGTAAAGAGACTGCTAGAATTAGAAATACCTGAATTAAGTGATGGAACAATAATGCTTTACGGAGTAGCAAGAGATGCTGGCTCAAGAAGTAAAATAGCAGTAGCGTCAAATAACAATAGAGTTGACCCAATAGGAGCATGTATTGGTGAAAGAGGAAGTAGAATAAATAACATAATAAAAGAACTTAATGGAGAAAAAATAGATATAGTTCTATATTCAAAAAATGCATCAGAATTTATTAAAAATGCTCTAAGTCCAGCAACAAATATAACAGTATTAATAGATAGTGATGATTCAAATGAAGCACTTGCTATAGTAGCTGATGATGAATTATCATTAGCAATTGGAAAAAAAGGACAAAATATAAAATTAGCATCTAGATTAACACACTTCAAAATAGAAGTTAAATCAAGAAGTGATGCTGCAAATATGGGAATTAACATAAAATAGGGAGGTGCTCCTATGAACCAAAAAAAAATACCATTAAGAAGTTGTGTAGTAACAAAAGAAAAGCTTCCAAAAAACGAACTCATTAGGATAGTAAGGACACCAGAACAAGATATAGTAATAGATTTAACCGGAAAAAAGAATGGTAGAGGAGCTTATTTAAAAAAAGATTCACAAGTATTTGAAAAGGCAAAAAAATCAAAAGTCTTAGAGAGAATACTAGGAATTGAAATACCTGATAAAATATTCGAGGAATTGAATAAACTTATATAAATTAAAGAAAGAGGTGGTTAAATATGATGAGTGTATTAGAATATGCAAATGATATTAACAAAAGCGTTGAAGACGTAATAAAAGAATGCAGAAAGCTTGGCATAAAGGCAACAGACGAAAATTATGAATTAAGTGATGATGAAATAATCATGTTAGATAACTCGATGCCAAATGAACCTGAAGAAAGCTATGATGATGAAGAATTAGATACAGCAGTGGAAAACATCATATCAAAAACTAATATCAAGGTTGATGACACAATCAAAAGCCAAAAACTTTCTAAAAAGAAAGATATAATAAGTAATAAAGATAAAGAAGAACTAAATAATAGAAAAAAAGCTATGTATAAAAATAAAGACAAACTAATGGGAAACAAAGCAAAAGAAGAAAATGTAATTTTATACAAAGAAAATATGACTGTTTCAGACTTTGCATCAGCATTAAACGTTAATACAACAGAAATTATTAAAAAACTTATGATGTTAGGATTAATGTTAGGATTAAACAATCCGATAGATTTTGAAAACGCATCACTAGTGGCAATGGAATATGGTAAAGAACTAAAAAGAGAAGAAACAACAGACGTAAGTAACTTTGAAGAATTTGAAGCTATAGATGATCCTAAAGATTTAATCAAGAGACCTCCAGTTGTAACTATAATGGGACATGTAGATCATGGTAAAACTACTTTACTTGATACAATAAGAAAAACACATGTAGCAGCGCAAGAGGCAGGAGGAATAACTCAAGCAATAGGTGCATACCAAATAGAATACAATGGAAGTAAAATAACGTTTATTGATACTCCAGGACATGAAGCATTTACGGAAATGAGAGCACGTGGAGCAAGTGTAACAGATATAGTTGTAATAATAGTAGCAGCCGATGATGGAGTAATGCCACAAACAAGAGAAGCAATAGACCATGCAAAAGCAGCAGGTGTTCCTATAATAGTAGCAGTAAATAAAATGGATAAACCAGGTGCTACTGCTGATAGAGTAATGACTGAAATGGTTGAATGTGGTCTAACGCCAGATGAATGGGGCGGAGATACATTATTTATTAAAATCAGTGCGAAAACTGGTATGGGCGTTGATCAATTACTAGAAAACATTTTACTAATTGCCGAAATGAACGACTATAAAGCTAATCCATCAAGATATGCTTTAGGAACAGTTATTGAGTCAAAAGCCGATAAAAATATTGGTAACATAGTTTCATTACTAATAGGAAATGGTACTCTAAGACTAGGAGATCCAATAGTTGTAGGAACAAGTTATGGAAAAGTAAGAACAATGAAAAATGATTTAGGTCAAGAAATTGTTGAAGCTTATCCAAGTCAACCAGTTGAAATAACAGGATTAAATACAATTCCATCAGCTGGTGATAAATTTATGGCATTTGAAACAGAAAAGCAAGCAAGAATTGTAGAAGAACAAAGAAAATTAGCATTTGAAACAAAAAATAATAAACAACAAAAATTAAACTTTGAGGACTTATTTGCACAAATTCAAGAAGGTGTAAAAGAAATCAATATAATTCTAAAAGCCGACGTCAAAGGTAGTGAAGAAGCAGTTAAAAACTCTCTATCCAAAATTGATGTAGAAGGCGTAAAGGTAAAAATTATTAGATCTGGCACAGGCTCAATAACAGAAAGTGATGTCGTATTAGCAAACGCATCAAATGCAATCATAATAGGCTTTAATATTAAACCAACTACAAAAACAAAAGACATTGCAAAACAATATGGTGTAGAAATCAGATTCTATGACATAATCTATAAAGTTACCGAAGAAATAGAAGATGCAATGAAGGGAATGCTAGAACCAATATATGAAGAAATAACACTTGGCCAAGCAGAAATAAGAAAAATATATAAATTTTCTAAAGTTGGTAATATAGCAGGAAGCTATGTAACGGAAGGCGTTATAAAAAGAGATGCCAAAGCAAGAATAATCCGTGATGGCGTTGTTATATATGATGGAAAAATAGGATCAGTTCAAAGAGAAAAAGATTCTGTAAAAGAGGTTAAAGCTGGACTAGAATGTGGTATAACAATAGAAAATTATAATGATATAAAAGAAAAAGATATTATCGAAGCATACGAAGTAAAGGAAATGAAAAGGTAGAAAATGGAATATATAGACATATTAGATGCAGGGGGCAACAACTTGGGATATACAAAATTAAGAACTGATGAACTAGAAGAAAATGAATATGCAAGAGTAATACACATATGGATAAAAAATAGTAATGGCCTATTCTTAGTTCAACAAAGAGCAAGTTACAAAAAGGTAGACCCTAATCTTTGGTCTATAACTGCTGGCTTTGTTAATGCAAATGAAACAGCATTAACAACTGCAAGAAGAGAATTAATGGAAGAATTATCTTATGAATTAGATGAAACGAAAATAAAACATGTAGCAACTTTATTCCCAACGGGGAAAAGAAATCACATTGCAGAAGTATTCTTATTAAGTGAAGATATAGATGTAGATGATGTGATGGCACAAGTTGAGGAAGTTCAAGCAGTTTGCTATATGTCTAAAGAACACATATTAGAGAGTGTTGAATTAGGTACATTTAATAATTTTAACGATATGTACGAAAATTACTACAGCAAAATATTTGAGGTGATTTAATGAGTATAAAAATAGAAAGAATTGGATCCTTAATGGAAAAAGAAATAAGCATGATATTACAAAGAAAAGCAAAAGATGAAATACTTAAAGAAGTTTCAATTAGTTTTGTAGAAGTTACAAACGATTTAAGTTTTGCTAAAGTATACTTTACATGCTACAACAAAGACAAAAAAGATCAAATTCTAAAGTCATTAGAAAATGCAAAAGGATATATAAGAACAGAATTAGCAAGCAGAATTGATGTTAGACATGTACCAGAACTTAGATTTATCTTTGATGAATCAATAGAATATGGTATGAAAATAGAAAAGAAAATTCAAGAGATACATGAAAAAGAAAATAAATAAAAAAATTGATTGGAAAAGAGCAATAAGTATATGTGTATTATATAGCTTTATTATTCCAATAGGATTTATAATATATAAAATAATAATTTCTCCAACAACAAATGAAACAGGAGAACTGGGAGTTAGATTAAAAACAGATTACATATTAATGTTAATACAATGTATAGTTGGGATATTAGCCATGCTGTTACCAAGTGCGATAACGAAAAAAAAGAAAATAGTTATACCTTCAAATATGTATTTAGCATTTGTAATATTCCTATATGCTGCAATATTTTTGGGCGAAGTTAGAAACTTTTATTATGATGTTCCACAATGGGATACAATATTACATACATTTAGCGGTGCAATGCTTGGAGCATTAGGATTTTCATTTATAAATATCTTAAATAATGAAAATACTGCATATATGCACCTAAGTCCAATATTTGTGGCAATATTTTCGTTTTGTTTTGCAGTAACATTAGGAGCACTCTGGGAAATATATGAATTCTCATTTGATGGACTACTAGGATTAAATATGCAAAAATTTGCACTTGAAAACCATGTGGCACTTGTTGGAAGAGAAGCCCTAAAAGATACTATGAAAGACATAATAGTTGACTGTTTAGGAGCGTTCACAGTTTCACTAATAGGATACATTTCATTAAGATATAAAAAAGGTTGGTATGAAAATTTCTTGATAAAAATACCAAAAGATAATAATTAAAAGCAACAAAAAGTATACACTTTCATGTGTGTATTTTTTTTGGCAATACATTAACTACAAAAAAATAGTTGAATATTTCAACTATTTTTTATTTTGATATAAATACTTATTATCTTTTAATATCCATTATTACTGGTAAAATGAGCGGTCTACGACCAGTTTCATCAGAAATAAATGGTGTTAGCAATGAAATGATTTCTTGCTTTAAATCCGAATAATTAGACTTATTAGAAGAAAGATATCTTTTAATAATATCGGTTGCCATTTTTTCTATTTTAAGCAGTAACTTCTCATTTTCGTTAACAAGAACAAAACCACGAGTAGTAATGCTAACTCTGCCCAATAATTCATTTTTGACAGAATCTATATTACATATAACAACCAATATACCATCACATGACATTATTTTTCTATCCCTAATTACAACGTTACCTATATCACCAATTCTATTTCCATCAACATAAACATCAGCAGCTTGTACACTGCCACTTCTTTTTACTCTTCCACGCCTTATAGATAAAACATCACCATTTTGTAATACAAAAATGTTTTGCTTTGGTATATTGCACAACATTCCCAAATCACCATGGGCCTTAAGCATTCTATATTCACCATGAACTGGCATAAAATACTTTGGTTTAATTAATCTTAACATTAATTTTAATTCTTCAGTACTGCCATGACCAGATGTATGTACATCACTTAAAGATGTATTTGTGTATACCTTAACACCTTTTAAGCACAATAGATTAATAGTTTTACTTATACTAGCAGAATTACCTGGAATTGGAGAAGAAGAGAAAACTACAATATCATCAGGCATTAGTTTTATCTGTTTGTGAGTACCTGATGCTATTTTTGATAATGCTGCAAGAGGTTCACCCTGACTACCAGTACACAATAAACAAATTTTATCTTTTGGCAATTGATTAGCTTCCTCAGGAGTGACTATTATATCTTTCTCCTTTATATAGCCAGCGTTAATAGCAATCTCTATATTATTAGTCATACTTCTACCAAAAAGTGCAACCTTACGATTGTTTTTCCTACAAGTTTCAATTATATGTTTAAGTCTATAAACATTAGAAGCAAATGTAGCAATTATAATTCTTTCTTTATGTCTGCTAAAAATATCGCTCAAAGTTTCATCAACTTTTGATTCACTAGCAGACAAACCTTCAACTAGTGCATTTGTACTATCACTAAGAAGCAATGTAACGCCTCTCTTTCCAATGCTTGCCATTTTATGTATATCGGCCATCGGACCAATAGGTGTCAAATCAAATTTAAAATCACCTGTTGCTACAATGACGCCGTTTGGAGTAGTAACAGAAACACCATACGAATCTGGTATTGAATGGGTAGTCGCAAAAAATTCGACACTCATTGATTTAAACTTTAATTTTGTATCATCACCTATAACACAAAAATTATCATATTTTACTTTATCTTCAAGTTTTTTCTTAATTAATTCAGTGGCCATTCTAGGTGCGTAGATTGTAGGAATATTAATACCCTGCAATAAGAATGGAATACCACCAATATGATCTTCATGACCATGAGTGATTATAAGACCTTTAATCTTATTTTCATTCTTCTTTAAAAAAGTATAATCAGGAATCACATAATCTATTCCTAACAAATCATCCTCTGGGAACATAACACCGGCATCAATAATTAATATTTCGTCATCATACATAACGATATACATATTTTTCCCAACTTCACCTAGTCCACCTAATGCGAAAACCTTAGTATCGCATTGATTTTCTATTGATTTCATAAATCTCCTTTCTTTTTAGTTAAATATAAAGATTAACTTTAATAATTATAAACTTTTTTTTTGATTTTGTCCAATATTTTTTTATATGGGATATAAATATTGTTTTAAAAAACAAGTTAGTGTATAATATAAAGCATATGAGGTGAATAAAATGGGTAAAGAATTAATATTTTCTTCTTCAATAGAAGCAATATGTAAAAATGGTATAAGAATTGGTATATGGATAAAAAAAGAATTTGAAACAGAAAAAGTAAAACACTTTTTAGTAGATATTTCCATAGAAGAGCAAAAGATGTTAACAGTATATGAAAATGTGTGCATTGGTCTCGATACATCACTTATAGACTCAACAACAGAAGATGGAATGAAGTACAGAAGTAAGGTTTTTGATATTTTGATGTCAGACAAAGTTAAAAAATATATTAAGAACAATGGATATTTTAATAATATAGTTTATGTAGACGGAAATGTCATAAAAGAACAATACCAAAGCATAGAAAGAGTATTACCAAAAATAAGAGAAGAGTACCCGTTAAAAATAAAAACAAGAGAATTAAATGAAAATGAAAAGGAATATGAAACACTAAGATATCAGTTTGAAGGTTCAGACAATAAAAGTGTAGAAGATTCGATAAAGAAAACTGAATAAAAAGAAAGTAAGGTGAGGTTGATGGGCTTATTTGACTTTTTTAAAAAAAAAGATAAAACACAAACAGAAGAAGTAAAAAGTTATGAAAAAGGGTTAGAAAAAACAAGATATGAATTTATATCAAAACTTGGCAAATTATCATCAAAATATAAAAATATAAACGATGAATATTTTGAGGAGTTAGAAGATATCCTAATTATGGCAGATATTGGTGTGAATACAGTAATGTCATTTGTAGAAAGATTAAAGCAAAGAATAGCAAAAGAAAAAATAACATCTCCTGAGTATTTAAAAGAAGTTATTATAGATGAATTATTCATAATCTATGTAAATGATGAAGTAATAACAAATAAAATAAGGATAAACAAAAATGGCCCTACAGTTATCCTAGTAGTTGGAGTAAACGGAGTTGGTAAAACAACAAGCATAGGTAAACTAGCAAAAGTGTTAAAAAAAGATAATAAAAAAATTCTATTAATCGCTGGCGACACATTTAGGGCAGGTGCAATAGAACAATTAGATAACTGGGCAACAAAAATAGGAGTAGATATTGTAAAAAAAGAGGCTGGTTCAGATCCATCAAGCGTAATATACTCTGGATTAGAACAAGCAGTAAGTCAAAAATATGACTATGTATTAATAGATACTGCAGGAAGACTACAAAACAAGGTTAATTTAATGAAAGAATTAGACAAGGTAAATAAGGTAATAGGTAAAATAGTGCCAGATGCCCCACATGAAACACTCTTAATAATAGACTCAACAACAGGACAAAATGGCATAAGTCAAGCAAAGAATTTCAAAGAAATAACAAATATAACTGGAATAATTTTAACTAAGTTAGACGGTACAGCAAAAGGTGGAATAGTCCTTGCTATTAAAGATGAACTTGGAATACCAGTAAAATATGTTGGCCTTGGTGAAGGCGAAGATGATTTAAAAGTTTTTGATATTGAAAATTACATATACGGATTATTTAAGGATTTTGTAAAATGAGCCAAGATATATTGATGATATTAAAATATGACTACTATAGAGAACTTTTAGATGAAAAAGAAAGAGAATACTTTGAATACTATTATTTTGACAACATGTCACTTCAAGAAATAAGTGAATCCTATGATGTGAGTAGAAATGCCGTTCATAAGACTTTAAAGAAAACTAAGGAAAAACTAGATAATTATGAAGAAAAACTTCATTTGATAGAAAAATCAAATAAATTAAAAAAAATAATAGAAAACATAAAAGATGAAAAATTAAAACAAGAACTACTTGAAATAGACTTATAGAAGGTGATAGCAATGTTTGAGGGATTAAGTGAAAGATTACAAGGTGTAATAAAAAAAGTAAAAGGATATGGAAAAATAACAGAAGAAAATATATCCGACATGATGAGAGAAATAAGATTAGCATTACTAGAAGCAGACGTAAATTACAAAGTTACAAAGGAATTTACAAATAAAGTAAAAGAAAAAGCTTTAGGTGAAGAAGTAAAGGGAAGTATTAATCCAGGCGATTTATTTGTAAAAATAGTAAAAGATGAATTAACAGAACTTTTAGGTGGTACAGAAGAGCCACTAGAAATTAAAAATAAATTTTCAATTATGATGATGGTAGGTCTTCAAGGTAGTGGTAAAACAACGAGTACAGGTAAATTAGCTAATCTTTTAAGAAAAAAATATAATAAAAAAGTACTTATGGTGGCATGTGACGTATATAGACCAGCAGCAATAGACCAGTTAAAACAAATTGGCAAGAGCTTAAATATGGAAGTTTATAGTGAAGATACCAAGGATGTAGTTTTGATTGCTAAAAATGCAGTGCAATATGCCAAAGAAAATAATTTTGATTATGTATTAATAGATACAGCTGGTAGATTACATATTGATGACAACCTAATGGAAGAGCTAAAAGAATTACAAAAAGAAATTAACCCAGATGAAACACTATTGGTAATAGACTCTATGATGGGACAAGATGCAATAAATGTAATAAATGGATTTAATGAAAATATAAAACTAACAGGTACAATCTTAACAAAATTAGATGGTGATACAAGAGGTGGTGTTGCGCTATCAGTCAGACATTTAACCAATATACCAATAAGATTTATAGGTGTATCTGAAAAACTAGATGGAATAGAAAATTTTTACCCAGAAAGAATGGCAAGTAGAATTCTCGGAATGGGCGATATAATATCAATGGTAGAAAAAGTCCAAGAACAAATTGATGAAAAAGAAGCAGCTAACCTAGCCAAAAAACTGCAAAAAGGCAAATTTGACTTAAATGATTTTTTGAAACAATTAGAACAAATCAAAAAAATGGGACCACTTGAAAATTTAATAAAATTAATTCCAGGAGCTTCTAAAATGGGGTTAAATAATATAAACATAGATCCTAAACAGTTAAGCCATATAGAAGCAATAATTCAATCAATGACAGAAGAAGAAAGAGAAAATCCAGAAATAATAAAAGCAAGTAGAAAAATTAGGATTGCAAAAGGTTGTGGATTAGAAGTAAGCGATGTTAATAGATTATTAAACCAATTTGAAAATATGAAAAAAATGATAAAACAGATGAAAAATGGGAACCTAAAAATGCCATTTTAGTAGAAAATAAAAAATATGTCAAATATAAGAATAATTATTTATTATTCTTTTTTTTTCTGATATAATATGTTAGTAGATTGTATGGAGGTTTATTATGAAATTTAGAGCGGAACCTAAAGATATTGTAATATTTGTATTATTCTGTATTTTATTATTATATATGGTAGCAATTGGCGTTATTAATTTTAGCTATCTTGCAAAATACAACAGTTTTGCGGGATTAAACCCATTGCCAGCATTTAGTTGGGAGTACTTTGCTCCAACAATGGTATTTTATTTGTTGGCTCTCATAGCTATAATAATGAGTACAGGTAGTAAATTTTTTTCAAGAGAATCTGGTTTTGGAATAGTAACAGAAAAAAAATCAGATGGTAGTTCAAGATGGGCAAAGAAAAGTGAAATGAAAAAAACACTTGTAAAGGAAATGGCATTCAACAAAGATTTTAGTGCTGGTGGTATGCCAGTAATAACTGATGGAAATGAACTTTGGATAGATGATGGAGAAGCACATAACCTTATCATTGGTACAACAGGTAGTGGTAAATCGCGTAGATTTGCTCACCCACTTATAAACATCCTTGGTAAACGTGGAGAGTCAATGATTTTAACGGACCCAAAAGGTGAATTATATGAGCAAAATGCCGCTTTCTTAAAAGACAGGGGATATAATATTGTAGTAATAAACTTACGTAATCCTCACATGGGTCAGGCATGGAATCCACTTTCATTACCATATAGATTGTATAAAGAAGGAAACAATGATAAAGCAATAGAACTATTGGATGACTTGGCAATTAATATACTTTACGATGAATCAAATAAAAATGGTGACCCATTCTGGGAAAAAACATCAGCTGATTACTTCACAGGTCTTTCATTAGGACTATTTGAAGATGCAACAGAGGATCAAATAAACTTAAACAGCATAAATCTTATGACTACAATAGGCGAAGAAAAATTTGCTGGTTCAACGTATATAAAAGAATATTTTAATATGAAGGATCCATCAAAGCCAGCATACGTAAATGCTTCTAGTACAATTCTTGCGCCAAACGAAACAAAAGGCTCAATATTATCAGTATTTAAACAAAAAATAAAATTATTTTCATCAAAAGAAAATTTATCAGAAATGCTAAGCTACAGTGATTTTGATATGAAAGATATTGGTAGGACAAAAACAGCAGTATTTATAGTAATACAAGATGAAAAGAAAACCTACCACCCACTAGCAACTATATTCTTAAAACAATGTTATGAAACACTAATAGACGTTGCACAAGAAAATGGTGGTTCGTTACCATATAGAACAAATTTTATACTAGACGAATTTGCAAATATGCCTCCTCTAAAAGATGTAACAACGATGATAACAGCAGCTCGTTCAAGAAAAATAAGATTTTACCTAATTGTACAAAACTTTGCACAATTAAACGAAGTATATGGTAAAGAAAATGCAGAAACAATTAAAGGTAACTGTAATAAAATATATTTATTAAGTAGTGAATTGCAATCATTGGAAGAAATAAGTAAACTTTGTGGAGATGAAAAAATAAAAGGCAAAGATGGTAAACCTGATGAAAAGAAACCACTTGTAACAATAAGTGATTTGCAGCAAATGAAAATGGGCGAAGCTATAATAATGAAACTTAGAAGTTATCCATTCAAAACAAAATTTCCTGATATATCACAATATAATTTTGGAAATAAAAAATACGAGAAAGCAACATTTATAGAAAGAGAAAAAAAGCCAATTCAAGTATTTAATGTCAGAGATTTTGTTAAGGAAAAGAAACAAGCTGGCCTATTTAATCTATTTGATCAAAAAGATAATAATATGGCAATGCCTACTGGTCAAGGGGTACCACCAATATTTCCTGATTTAGGCAATATGGAATCTGATCAAAATGGTGGAATTGATGTTGATGCACTAGTAAAGAGAATAGATGAAAAAATAGCACAACTAGAAGAAGAAGAAAGATTGGAAAAAGAAAAACAATCAAAGGAGAATGCAGAAGCATCAACTCCAACAACAATTAATGAATCACAAAAAGATAATAAAACAGAAGAAATTACAGACGATGAATTCTTTGATGATTTCTTCCTAGACGATTAGACAACTTTGGTTGTCTTTTTCTGTTTATAACCTTATTTGTAATTATTGTTTTTTTAATAATTTATGTGTATAATTCTATATAGAATAAAAGAACGGGTGATATGATGATACTAAAGAAACCGTATGCGTTTTTAATAAAACATTTTAAATTAACACATATGATAATGTGCGTATTCCTAGTATACATAGCGTATAAATGTAACGACTTGCTATATTACTTTACACAATATATTAATGCAGGGTATTATATAAAAATAGGAGATGTAGTTAGCGAATACATAAATGCATATTTATATATATCATTATTTATTGCTCTAGCAATTGATTTATCAATCTTGGTACTTTTACACGTAAAGGAAAAAAACAACACAATATATGGAATTGTATTTGTAACATATATAATAGTAACGGCACTAGTTATAAATGGACATTTGAATTTGCTTAATATGCAACTAGAAATAATAGACTTTAAAAAAGTAAGGTTGTTTAAAGATGTGCTTTTTGTATCCATGTTTGCTCAATATGCAACAATCATATTTATGCTTATAAGAGGATTAGGATTTAATGTAAAAAAATTTAATTTTGAAGATGAATTAGAAAAAATTGAAATATCATCATCAGATAATGCAGAATTTGAATTTACAGTAGAACTTAATACTAATACTTTTGCAAGAAAACTAAGAAAACAAAGACGTCATTTAAAGTACTTTTTTGTAGAACATAAACGACTACTAATTCTAATAGGTGTACTTATAGTATTGTTATCAACATCAATAGCGTTTATAAACATTGGAACAAACAAATTTACTTATAAAGAAAATATAACAATTAAAATTAATAGAAATACAATAGTAGTAAATAATTCGTATATAACAAATAAGAGCTATAATAAAAATATTATAAGTAAAGACTACACATATTTGATAGTTAATTTTGATATTAAAAATACAAGCAAGGACACTAATTCATTGGATGCAGATAGATTTAGTTTGATAATTGGAAATAAAGTATATCAACCATCAAAAAATGAAATTGATAGTTTTTTCGATTTTGGTGAAATTTATAATGGAGAAAAATTAAAGCCTAATGTAGCAAAAAATTACATATTAATCTTTAAGATACCAAATAAGGAAATAAATTCTAAAAAATACATATTTAGATATAGTGCAATACAAAATAAAAATAATCAGAATACGAACAAAGATTTTAACATAAAATTAGAGCCAAAATTAGAATCAGTAGAACAAGAAATAGATACTAAAAAGATAGGCGAAGTTCTAAATTTAGAATTATCAATCTTGGGAGAAACTAAGATAAAAATAAACACATTCGAAATAGAAAATAGTTTTAATTCAACATACGATTACTGCATAAACAAACTGTGTACAAAAATGACCACAAAAATAATTCCGAACAATCTTATGAATGGAGTTAGAACGGTTCTAAAATTAAATACTGAAGTGAATTATGATAAAAAAATAACTTCAAAAGAAATATTAAATAAATCAGAACTAATAAGTAATATTTCAGAAATAACATACGTATATGATGGTAAAACATATACGGATAAAGCCATAGCAAATTTAACACCAAATGAATTATCTTCAGGTAATGATATATATTTAGAAGTTGATTCAAAAATTAAAACGGCAACACAGATATTATTAAAATTAAACATAAGAGGAAATATATATACATATACTTTATTAGAATAAATTAAAAAAAATTATATTAGATATTGTATTAATTGATATTATCTGATATAATTCTTTACATGGAGCTATAGCCAAGTGGTAAGGCATGGGACTGCAACTCCCCGAGCGTTGGTTCAAATCCGACTAGCTCCTCCAATAGATATTCAAACTCGAACTATAAAGGTTCGAGTTTTATAATACAAAAATTTATGGTAAAGTAAATATGTAAAATTAAATTCAATTATCAATTTATAAATACGCTTGTAATTTGTCGTGGAAAATTACATATTCAAATAAATAGGATGGCGATATATACGAAAGAACAACAAATAAAAAAATTTATAGAACAAGTAAAATTAGAATTGACGTATAAGAAATTTTTGAAAAGCGATATTATTTATCAACTAATAAATACTTTTAATACTACTAATGTTGCCATTGAAAAGCAAAATTACTCTACTGAAATAGAAAACCCCTTAGAAATGGCTCTTGAGTTTTATAAAGAATATAATATGGAATACTACAACAATATTATAGAGAATATTCAAAGCAGAAGAATTATCATTAACAAAAATAATAATTCTTTTACTGATACAGAGAATAATACAACAAATATTAGTCTATGTGGAAATGATGGTGACCTTTTTATGATAGTTCATGAGTTAGCTCATTTTATTGACAGGAATAGCACACCCCCAATTATTCCTGATAAGTATTGGTTTTTATCCGAAACCTTTGCATTTTATGTTGAAAAAAAATTAGAAAATTGGTTATTAAATAAAGATCACGAAGATTTAATTAATACTAGAAGAAATAATAGAATGTATTTTGAAAATAAAATAGTGGAAGCCATTGAAAATGAGTTATATTATGAAAATTTATATAGACAAAAAGGAACAATTGCAGAAAGTGATATTGATATAAAAAAAATAAAATCTATAATAAAGTATGATGTTCCTTATAATATTATAAATTATTTATTACAATATCCATTGGCAAATATTCTTTCTGGTTATTTAATTAATAATTACATAATACAAGATGATAACCAGTTAGTTGAGAAATGTATTAATATGAATTTATATAAAATTTTAGAAGATTTCTCAGCAAGTAAAAAAACTTTATAATTAGTTATAAAAAAGTTGTTATACTTCTTTCTTTAGGACTATATAAGAAAATATACTCGAACTACCATGTTTCGATAAATGTCTAATTCAAAAAAGAATTAGTTTTTTTATTTACATATAAAAAAGCATGTAATAACTATATAATACTATTAAAATGATATTTACTTTACATATCCATTTATTTTGCATTAAAAATATATTGTTTTTTGTGGTATAATTCTTAATAGATAGGAGGATTACTGATGGAAAATACAGCAAGATTAATAGACTTAGCATTGGCTGAAACTCTAATTGCACAAAAAGAATCATATTCAAGCGAAGAATATCAAGAATACAAATATGAACTATTACAATGTATAATTGGTGAAAGTGTAATTGGAAGTGATGATAAGTTAAATTTTCATTATTTTACTAGAAGTAATCGCTCTAGGAAAAACATCAGAGAATTAGGTCAAGATGGGCTAATTATAGAACTTATTAAAAATGCCGTTAAGTTTGATGCATATATAACTAAGATGACGTGGTGTAAATTGCAATGTGTTGGGAAACTAAATATGGAATCAACTAATTTTTCTGCTAGTAACGTTGTACCATTTATCGTTAAAGAAATGAAGAACGGCAATGCATATGAATTGATAACTGCAATGAAAAGTAATATAAATTTATGCGAAGCCGCAATAGCCTCATTTGTTGAAACAAGATATGAAAAGGGATTGTTTAAGAAGGATTTGGATACTATATATTTAGAAAATGAAGAAAGTTCAAAACTTATAAATCAACTTGATGAAATTAAAGAAGAATTGAGGCCAAAGAAAAAATAGGCTTCTTTTTTTAATAAATATTAACTTGTTTTTACTATAACATTTTGATAAAATATATCTAGATAGGTGATAATATGAAAGAAAAAAAAATCAAAATTAATTATATAATATTGACTATTATTTTAATAGTGATAGCGTCTTCTTGTGTATATTGTGTTAAATTATATAAAATGCACAAAGAAAGTGATTTAAGCGTAGCAATTCTTAATGAGTATTTAAATGAAATTAAACTAAATGAGTTAAATGATTTCTTAACTGAAAATCCAGATGCTTTTATATATACTTGCTTTTCAGACGAACAAGCGTGTAGAGAATTTGAACTTGAATTTAAAGAAGTAATAATTAAGTACAATCTAAGAGACCACATAGTTTACCTAAACTTAAAAGATATAAGAGATGAGTATAAAGAGAACTATAAGGAAAAGGTAAAAGAGTATATTAATAATTTAAATGTTAATGATTTACCAGTTATATTAAAATATACTGAAAAAGAACTAATAGAAATAAAAAAAATAAGTACACCAGCTGATGTATTAAAATTTTTGGATACGTATGAGGTGAACTATTTAAATGATTAATGTAGTTTTATTTGAACCAGAAATTCCTGGAAATACTGGAAATATAATGAGAACTTGTGTAGCAACTGGATGCAAGTTGCATTTAATTAAACCACTTGGCTTTTCTTTAGATGAAAAATATATTAGGAGAAGCGGCGTTAATTATATTGATAAATGTGATTATACAGTCTATGAAAATTTTGAAGATTTTGAATCAAAAAATAGTGGTATATACTATTATTTAACGAGATATGGAAAAAAACCACATACATCATTTAATTACAGTAATGTGGATGAAAATATATATTTTATTTTTGGAAAAGAATCAACAGGCATACCAAAGTCAATTTTGCAAAAAGACCTAGAACATTGTATGAGAATACCAATGACAGCAGATGTAAGAGCACTTAACCTTTCAAATAGCGTTGCTATAATGGTTTATGAAGCTTTAAGGCAACAAAATTATCGAGATTTGTTATTTACTGAACCACATAAGGGAGCAAACTTTATAGAGGAATAATTAAATTATTTTGTCAATCAAGCCATATTCCAACGCCTCATCGGCACTTAAATAATTATCACGTTCTGTATCAATTTCTATTTGATGCAGATTTTTTTTAGTATTTTTTGCCAAAATATTATTTAATTTTTCTCTTGTTTTTAGTATGTGTTCAGCATGAATCTTTATTTCTGTTGCTTGACCAGATGCACCACCAAGTGGTTGATGAATCATTACTTCTGAGTTAGGAAGAGAATAACGCAAGCCTCTCTTTCCACTTGATAATAGAAACGCTCCCATAGAAGCAGCAATTCCAACACATATTGTTGATACATCACTTTTAATATAATTCATTGTGTCGTATATTGCCATGCCAGCGGTAACTGAACCACCAGGAGAATTAATATACATATTAATCGGCTCATTGTTTTGAGAATCTAGATAAAGCAATTGTGCAACTATGCTATTTGAAACAGAGTCATCAATTTCTCCACACAACAAAATAATTCTATCCTTTAATAATCTAGAATATATATCAAAAGCCCTTTCACCATAATTTGTTTTTTCTATAATAGTAGGAACTAAATTCATAAAATATCACCTACTAATATATTTATACTAAACAACACATTTTATTCAATACAATAATTGACAATAAAATTATATATTAATCAATGATAGACAAATAAGTTAATAATTTTAAAATATTGAGCAGTAACTTTACATGTAAAATAATTGCGTAAAAATTATGATATAACATCATTATTATTATTGACTAATATTTAAAGTTAATATATTATAAACTTAGATTAAAAAAGTTATTCATAAGCCATGTGTAGAATTAATTTTAAAATAATAATATAAATATAGGAGTAAAATATGAGAAAAAATTTATTAGATATAATCAATTCGTTAGGTGGAAATATGATTTTTGAGGTAAACCATAATAATAATAGTTTATCTGGACAAATAGATGGTCAATTTTTTGAATGTTATGCAGATGATTATGATCCTAAGATAAGAAAATTAAAATCTGATATTAAAATACGAATAAATGATGCGGTTATAAGTATTACTAGTGAATGTGATTCGAAGGTAATTGAAGCTAAAACTTCTACTGAAATGTTAGAAGAGGAAGTAAGTAATAAATGGAATACTACATATACAAAATCTAATGGAAATTGGTATAGCCTGGAGTATGGCGCAAAATATCAATACATTTCACCTTCTCCAAGGAAAACTGAGGACTTTTCAGAAGAAGAACAAAATAAAGTGGGAGCAAATAGAATTGTAGATATGTACAATATTCTTGGTACAATACACCCAGAAAAGACAATGATAAATGGAAATCTTGATTATATTAAGAATGCTTATATACCACAATTTTTTGAAGCAGATTTTTTAAGCAAAATGGTTTCGAGTGAAATTATTACACAATATGATGTCCAATTACTTAAGAATAATGGTTTTGTATATTCTAAGCGTATTGGACAAGATGCCCAAGATATAGAAAAAACAGGTAGAAATAATCCGATGTCAACTCTATCATATACTGCAGTTTATTCGAACAAGCGTGATTTTGAGCAAGGAGCAAATCCATTATTTATTGAGGCTGATACATTTACAACAAATCAAAATGAGGTAAGAAAATTTACCAAAACAATATATGCTTTGAATAAAAAAACTAATAAATACCAAAATATTTCTGATATCGCATATCAATATGTATTAGACGCATATAATTGCCCATCTCTTATTGATAAAAAATCGTTTTCACCGCTTGAATTTGAACTGATGATGGAGTATATAAGCCAATTAAATATGTCATTATCGCCATCAACAGAGTTCCAAAAATGTTATCAAATTGATAGTGTTATAGAACAGCTTCAACCTAATTTAAATCAAATAAGATTCAAAATGAATCTGCTTAAATTTCAAAAATATAATCAAGAACAACTGGATGAGTATTGCACTAGATTAGAAAAAGAATTTGGTAAAAATGAATTACAAGATACTGGTAAAAGTATGTAAAAACTAATAAAACATAGGTAACGTTTAACTATCTATGTTTTTTTGATTTTTATTCAATGCAATAATCGACAATAAATTTTGTAAATTTGTGATAAATATAATATATTCACTAGAAAAAATACGCATATAATGTTATACTTTAAAATAGGGGAATGTCTAAAGGAAGGGATTTTAATGAATGACAAGATAACCATAACATGTAATGGTGTAGAAAAAACCTATCCAAAGAATGTAACATATTACGATATTAGTCGTGACTTTCAAAATGAAAATGATATTGTTTCAGTGATAGCTAACAATGATTTAAAAGATCTTAGCGATAAGATTATATCTTCACAAAAAATAGAGTTTTTGGATTGCCTATCTAATATGGGAAATAAAGTATATGAAAATGGTCTTAACTATGTACTTGAGTATGCTTTCAAAAGAGTATGTGGGAATGAAGCTATATTAAAATGTGAACATTCAGCAGATAAAGGATTATACTTTTCTGTATCTGGAATAACACTTGATAATGATATTGTAAATAATGTTAAAAAGGAAATGCAAGATACAATCGATTTAAATATACCATTTATAAAATGTAATGTTCTTAGAAAAGAGGCCATAGCGTATTTTGCAAAGCACAATAGAAATGATTTAGTTAATGTACTTAATTATATAAGTAATTCATATATAAATCTATATAAATTAGATAATACATATAACTACTTTTATGGTAAAATGCCATACAGTACAGGTCAACTAAAAAAATTTGATTTAACTTATGTTGAACCTAATGGGGTTGTTTTACAATATCCAAACCAATTTACAGGTATTGAAATTCAAAAGTACATACATCATAAAAGTGTATTTAATGCATTCGAAGAATACACAAAATGGTTAGAGTCAATTGGTGTTTCTGAATCATATGAATTAAATCAATTAATATCAAATTCTGATATAAATAATATTATATCTATTTCAGAAATGTTTCAAAATAACAACTTAATAAATATAGCTAAAGAAATAGTTTCTAGAAAAGAAGTGAAAATAGTTTTGATTGCCGGTCCTAGTTCATCCGGAAAAACAACGACTAGCAAAAAGTTAAGCCTTTATCTAAGAGGGCTTGGAATGAAGCCACATCCAATAAGTCTAGATGATTACTTCTTAGATAGAAATGAGTGCAAAAAAGATGAAAAAGGCAATCTAGATTTTGAAAGTGTTAACGCGCTTGACTTAAAATTATTTAATGATCACTTGGCAAAATTATTAAATAAAGAAAAAGTACAAATGCCTACATATGATTTTATTGAAGGAAAGAAAGTATATGGAAATAGGTACCTACAACTTGGTGATAATGATATTTTGGTAATTGAAGGACTACATGGTTTAAATGAGATATTAACAAGTTCAATACCTAGAGAAAATAAATTTAAAATATATATAAGCCCACTTACTAGTCTTAACATAGATAATTTTAATAGACTTAGATCTACAGATATGAGACTTATGAGAAGAATGGTAAGAGACAATAGGACAAGGGGATATACTTCTTCTATGACATTAAAATCATGGAGAACTGTTAGAGAAGGTGAAGAAAAATACGTATTCTCATTTCAAGATGAGGCGGATGTGGTATTTAACACCTCACTTGTATACGAGATAGGATTATTAAAAACATATGTGGAACCATTGCTATTTGCAGTTAATAGTGATGATCCAAATTACTATGAAGCAATAAGATTATTAAATATACTAAGATTATTCTTACCAATACCTAGTGACAGTGTACCTAAAGATTCTTTACTTAGGGAGTTTATTGGTGGTAGTGCTTTTGAATAAAAATATAGGAGATGAATATATATGGCATATAATGTAGCAATAAATGGATTTGGACGTATAGGACGTCTAGTATTTAGATTAATGAGCGATAATGAAAATTTTAATATAGTAGCAATAAATGACCTAACAGATGTAGAACAATTATCATATTTACTAAAATATGATACTGCTCATAGAAGATTTGATGAAAACGTAAGCTTTGATAAAGATAACAACAATTTAATTATTGGTGATAAAATCATAAAAGTATTTGCTGAAAAAGATCCAAGAAATCTTCCTTGGGGTAAGCTAGAAGTAGATGCTGTTTATGAATGTACTGGTGTATTTACAGATAAAGAAAAAGCAATGGCACATATAGATGCCGGAGCAAAACATGTAGTAATAAGTGCTCCTGCTAAGGGAGATTTAAAAACAATAGTATATAATGTTAATCATCATGAATTAGATGGAAGTGAGCAAATTATTTCAGCAGCAAGCTGTACTACAAATTGTTTAGCACCTGTTTTAAAAGTTTTAGATGATGAGTTTGGTATAGAAAAGGGTATGATGACAACAGTACATGCTTATACAAATGATCAAAGCACACTAGATATTCCACACAAAAAAGGAATAAAAGCACGTCGTGGAAGAGCAGCAGCAGAAAATATCATCCCAACATCAACGGGAGCAGCAAGCGCTATAGGAAAAGTATTACCTAACTTATCTGGAAAATTGGATGGACTTGCACTAAGAGTTCCAGTTTGCGATGGATCGATTGTAGATTTGAGTTTAGAATTATCACATAACGTAACAGTTGAACAAATAAATGAGGCATTTAAAAACAATCAAAATTCAACGTTGAAATACACAGAAGATCCAGTAGTATCATGTGACGTAGTAGGAACTATTTCTGGAGCGTTAGTTGATGGATTATCTACTAATATTATAAATACCGAAGCTGGGCAACTAGTTAAAGTATTAGCGTGGTATGATAATGAGATGGGTTATAGTGCGCAAATGGTTAGAACTACATTATATTTATTAAAAATAAGTAAATAATATGTTAATAAAAAGGGAAAAACTGGTATTTTTCTTTTTTTTAAAGTATAATGAACATGGAGATGGATAATATGAAAAAGACTATTAAAAATTTCAAACTTAAAAACAAAAGGGTAATTATTAGATGCGATTTAAATGTTCCAATGAAAGATGGAGCTATAATGGATGACACTAGAATCCAAGAAAGCTTACCTACAATTCTTTTTGCATTAAAGAAAAAAGCGAAAGTTATATTAATGAGTCATTTAGGAAAGGTTAAAACTGAAGAGGACAAAAATAGCAACAGCCTTAGAGTAGTTGCACAAAGACTTACAGAATTGCTAGGATATGAAGTTAAATTTTGCCCAGTTACACACGGAGAGTTATTTGAAAAAATGGTTGATGAATTAAAACCTAGAGAAGTAATGCTAATGGAAAATACTAGATTTGAAGACATAGATGGGTTAAGAGAATCAGGAAACAATCAGGAACTAGCTAAGTATTGGGCAGAACATGCAGATATATTTATAAATGATGCATATGGTTCATCGCATAGAGCACATGCTTCTGTAGTTGGAATTCCAACATATATACCTAGTGGAATAGGATTTTTAGTTGAAAAAGAAATAAAATGTTTAGATAAGGTTTTGCTAAAACCAAGACACCCATTTGTAGTAGTACTAGGTGGTGCAAAGGTTTCAGATAAAATAGGTGTTATAAAAAACTTGGTAGAAAAAGCTGATACTATAATAATAGGTGGAGGAATGGCTTTTACATTCTTAAAAGCAAAAGGATATGAAATAGGAAAATCAATAGTTGATAACAATAACATAGAATTTTGCAAAGAAATGTTAGAAAAGTATGGCGATAAAATAATATTACCAGAAGACATAGTCGTTGGACTTAATTTTGATGCTGCAACTACTATAAGAGTTGCAAATGCAGATGGAATAAGAATGAATGAAATAGGACTTGATATTGGCCCGGTTACAATCAAAAAGTTTAATTCATATTTAAGAGAAGCTGAGTCTATAATTGCAAACGGCCCAATGGGCGTATTTGAATTTGACAGGTTTAATACCGGAACAAAGGCCTTGTTAGAATGTATGTCTAATTCATATGGAGAAGTTATAATAGGTGGCGGAGATTCAGCAGCAGCAGCAAAGAAATTTGGATATGCGGACAAATTTTACCATATTTCAACAGGTGGTGGAGCAACATTGATGTATTTAGAGGGAAAAAACTTGCCTGGAATAGAAGTAATAGAAGATAGGTGATATTGTGAAAAATCAAAAGAAAAACATAATAATTCTTTTGGTTGTTTTAGCAATTATATTATATATATGTCTTAATAATGATTTTGCAAATGTTGTAAATGAAATAAAAAAAATGAATCCAATATGGTTAATTGTTTCAATAATTTATTTATGTTTATATTTACTTGCACGTTCAATAAATCTTAATATGATTTTAAAACAATTTAATAAAGAATATACAATAAAAAAAACATTTAAAGTAGTATTAACTACAAGTTTTTTTGATTCAATTACGCCATTTTCAAGTGGTGGGCAACCAGCACAAATATATTTATTAAATAAAGAAGGATTTAAAATATCAGACTCTACAAATAGTGTGATTCAACATTCAATTGTATACCAAATAGCACTTGTTTTATTTGGTATTGCTTCGATTATATTAAACTCAATATTCAATATAATTGGTGATAACAGTTTATTAAAAATATTCATTATAATAGGTTTTGCAATAAATACTTTTGTCGTAATAATATTATTATTTTTTAGTTTTTCTAAGAAAGCTAATCTTAAGATGCTTACATTTTTTATAAATATATTGGGAAAATTAAAGATAATAAAGGAACCTGAAAAAATAAAGAAAAATCTAAACAAAGATATTGATAGATTCGTAAAAAATTCAAAACTTTTATTTAAAAACTATAAATTATTAATTAAGGGAATACTTTTAAACTTAATAGGATTTTTCTTTTTATATTCAATACCATTATATATTGCATTTGGTCTAGGAAATCTTAAAAGTTTAAATATGGTTAGTACTATAGTTACGTCTTCATACGTAATGATGTTTGGATCATTTATACCAATTCCTGGAGGATCAGGAGGTATAGAGTACGGATTTATAAAATTTTTTGGAAATTTTATTTCAGGAAGCAAATTAAAGGCAATGATGTTGTTATGGAGATTTGTAACTTACTATATATTAATAATAGTTGGTGGAATCTCAATGGTGTTATATAAAAAAAGGAATGATGTAGAATGAGAATAGGTATATTTACTGAAACTTGGACACCATATATAAGTGGTCTTGTAACGAGCGAAGTAATGTTAAAGAATGCTTTAGAAAAACTAGGCCATACAGTATATGTAGTAACCGCTAATTTACAAGAGTTTAAGTACGATTATAACGAAAAAGAAAAAATACTTAAAATTCCAGGAGTTCCAACGGGAATATATGACTCAAGATTTACAAGCGTATATCCAGTAAAGGCAGTAAAGATGATAAAAAAATGGAATTTAGATGTAATACATTCTCAAACAGAATTTTCAATAGGAACGTTCGCAAGAGTGCTGGGTAAACAACTGGATATACCTATAGTTCATACCTATCATACTATGTATGAAGACTATGTACACTATATCACAAAAGGTCATTTTGATGGTGCGAGTAAGAAACTGGTTGAATATTTAACAAAATTTTACTGTGATAAGACAATACAAGAACTAATTGTACCAACAAGGAAAACTTATGATCTATTCAAGGAAAAATACAAATATGATAGAAATGTACACATAATACCAACAGGTATAGAAATTGATAGATTTTATAAAGAAAAAATTTCATTAGACAAAGTTAACAAATTAAAAACACAGTTAAATATAACTGTTAATGACACAATATTGCTATTTGTTGGGCGCATTGCTTCTGAAAAAAATATAGAATTTTTATTAGACGCGCACTCACAGATAGTAAAAAAACATAAAAATGCAAAATTATTAATTGTTGGAGATGGACCAGACTTAGAAGAATATAAAAAACTATCATTTAAGTATAAAATACAAAATAATGTTATATTTACTGGAAAAGTTCCTTGGGAAGATGTGCCATTATATTATAGTATTTCAGATATATTTGTTACAGCTTCATATACTGAAACGCAAGGACTTACAGTTGTAGAGGCTATGGCAGCATCACTTCCAGTAATTGCTTTAAATGATGATGCATTTAAAAATACAGTCGTAGACGGATTAACAGGAGAATTATTTAATAAAAAATCAGAGTATATAAGTAAAATGAATAATTTAATTGGTAATCAAGATAAAATACGAAATATGGGTGAGCAAGGAAGAATAAACTCTGAGGCATACTCTTCAAAATATTTTGCAGAAAGAGTATTAGATGTTTACACACTAGCAATAAAAAAGAAAACTAGTGATAAAGGATTTAAAAATAAGTTAAGAAATATATTTAAGGTAAAGCCATGAAATTAATAGTTGCAAATTTAAAAATGAAACTCTTATATAATGACATAGAAAAATACATAAATTTTATTAATAATTTGAATTTAAATAAAGTACAATTGATTATTTGCCCAACAAGCATATACACAAATATGTTTAAAAAAATAACAGCAAAAAATATTTATATTGGTAGCCAATATGTAAGCCCATATGAAAATAATAACTACACTGGTGAAGTATCATCTAAACAATTAAAAAGCATAGGGATTAAATATTGCATAGTAGGGCACATGGATAGCATGGTTATCAACCATGAAACTGCATATCAAATTGTTACCAAAATAAATAATTTGGATAAAAATTGTATAACACCAATATTGTGCATTGGTAAAGAAAAAAATGATGATGAGTTAGCAAAACAATTATTCGATATAATTCCAATGGTCAACAATAAAGAAAATCTTGTAATAGCATATGAACCATATAATGCTATTGGGAGAGAAAAATTACCAGATGTTTTAGAAATTATAAACTCAGTAAAATATATAAAGAAATTGCTATATACGGAGTTCAATCTTAAATGCAAAGTTATTTATGGTGGTAGTGTTAATGAAAAAAATTGCTCCAAAATTTTGATTAATGACATAATAGATGGTGTTATTGTTGGGACAGTTGGAGCAAATATGAATAAATTTAAACAGTTGATAAATGAGGTGGAAAACTTATGAGAAAAAAAAGAGGATTTACATTAATAGAATTATTAGCAGTAATTACTATATTAGCAATAATTCTTTTAGTAGTAGTGCCAAGCGCATTAAAATCATATGATAATAGCAAGAAAAATCTTTATGATATAATGATAAAAAATATATGTTATTCATCAAATAGCTACTATGAAGAATTTCAAGCGGGAATAATAGAAGTAAAAGATGAAAACAAAGAAACAATAACAAAATTAGAAAAAATAAATATTGCAGACTTACAAAAGAAAGACTATTTAGATAAAGATTTGATAAATCCAATTACAGGAAAAGAAATAGGAAGTTCTAAGGTTGAAATAACAGTATCAGAAGAAAATAACAATGTCGATTTTTATGTTACAATTGATGGAAATACAAAAAAGTGCAGTGAAATGAATAAATAGTGTGGCAACACTATTTTTTTGTTGTAAAATTGCCTTTAAAAAAAAATCGAATAATGTTATACTAATGAATATGAGAGGTGTTACTAATGAATTTTAAGAAAATTAGAAAATATTTACTTAGTTTTATAATTCCAATTGTATTACTTTTAATAACATTTGCGTTGTTAGGTATATATCCATTTGGAAATAAGGATTTATTATGGTTTGATACACAGGCACAATATATAGACTTTTTATCATATTGGCAAGATGTATTAAAGGGACAAGCAAGCATATTTTACTCATTTAGCAAAAATCTTGGTGGAAATATGTTTGGACTATTCACATACTATCTTACAAGTCCGATTAATTTAATAATATTATTATTTTCAAAAGTTAATTTACCGTCTGCATTTATGGTTATAATACTTATTAAAATTGGTTTATGCGGACTTGGATTTAGATATTACATAGAACATACAAAATTTGTATTTGGAAATATAAAGTATCCTAATATCATAAATCTAATATTTTCTACATTATACGCTATGCTTTCGTATAATATAGTATATTGTATGAGTCATATGTGGCTCGACTGTGTAGCATTGTTACCACTTATATTTCTAGGAATAGAAAAAATAATTAATGAAAAAAAATGGGGGTTATATGTTGCATCATTTACTCTAGCAATAATAGCAAATTATTATATAGCGTTCATGATAGCAATATTTACTATTCCGTACTACATTTATATACTACTTTGTAACAATAAAGATAAAAAACTATTGACAATAATAAAAGAAAATAAAATGAATATGTGGTTATATATAAGAATGAGTTTAATTTCTGTATTGATATCAGGAATAATTATAATACCAACAATATATTCACTAGTTAGCAGTAAGGGACAATTATATACATCATCATCACTAACACTATACATGTATTTTGATTATTTTACTTTATTTGCAAAGAACACATTAGGTGCTTTCAGCATGAACGAACTTAGAGTTGGTGCACCAAATATATATGCAGGCGTAATGACATTATTGCTAGTAATAGCATATTTCTTTAATAACAAAATTGAAAAAAAAGAAAAAATATATACTGGTATTTTCTTGTTTATATTCTTCCTATGTTTCTATTTTAATCCTATAAATTTATCTTTACACATGATGCAAAGCCCAATGAGTTTTCCATTTAGGTATTCATTTATATTCTCATTTTTAACTCTAATAATGGCATATAAATGTATTAACAATATGGAGGAGTTTAACAATAAAATACTAATCGGAATAGCAGTAGCAACTATATTTGTATTTATGATAGTAGATCACAATGGTTACGAATATTTAGTTAATTGGAAAATTTTTATAACTATGATATTTGTGGTATTGTATACAATGTATTTGACTAAAATTAATTCACTGAAATTATTAAGCCATATAACATTATGTATTTTGATATGTGTAGAACTAGTTATAAGCAGCTTTTTACTTATGATTTGGATGCCATATGGTGATAGAAATATATATATTAATCACTTGAATAGATATACACCAGTATATGAATATGTAAAGGGAATTGATAAAGGATTATACAGAATTGCATTTGATAATAGAAAATCTTTAGATGATTCAATGATGTACAACTTTGCAGGTATAGAGCACTATAGTTCAGTTGGCGAAAAATCAACTGAAACATTCCTATCATCAATTGGATTTGAAGGCTCACCACTAGTAGAATATGGGAGTGGAACAATATTAGACAATTCATTGCTCGGAGTAAAATATGTCTTACTAAATAGGACAACAGATTTTTATATGAACAAGAAAAATATTAACGATGTTTTTGTATATGAGAATCCATATGCTCTTCCATTTGGATATGTAGTTTCTGATAAAGTTTTGGAATATAATAATAAATATGTATTTAGTACACCATTTGAATATCAAAATTACATATTCGGACTAATTACAGGCAAAGAACAACAGTATTTTAATAAAGTAGAATACGAAGTTGGTGAATACAGCAACCTTGATATAAAAGATTACAGTGATTATTGGCTAATAGGGTTATCAGACAGCAATAACTCAGGATATATAGATTTTACAATTAAAACAAAAAATAAACCTATATACTCATATTTATCGCCAGAAGTAAGAGGCGGAATGGTATCATTTCTTGTTTCTAATACAGAAATGCCAATAACAGATTCAAATATAACATATATTGGATGCAGCGAAGATGAAATAACCTTAAGAATTGTAATATATGGAGAAGTTAGTGTTAGAAAGGATTTCTTACAATATTTAGACAATGAAATTGCGATAAGCGAATTGATGAAATTATCAAATAATATAATAGATATAACAGAACACAAAGATAATTATATAAAAGGTAATATTACAACCGAAAAAGATGAATTAATGTTTACAACAATTCCTTATGATGAAGGATGGGAAGTATATATAAATGGTAATAAGGTTGAAAAAATAAAAGTTTTTGACACGTTTATGGCAATTAATCTAGAAAAGGGAGAAAATGTCATAGAGTTTAAGTATACTTCACAAGGAGTATTCAAAGGACTATTCATTTCAATAATTGGTCTTGTTTTGCTGGCATTAGAAATACTACTAATATATTTAAATAAATCTGGATTACTAGAAGAACATCAAGATGAGCAAGAAAAAAAAGAGATAAAAAAAGAACAAAAATCAGGAACAAATAAATCAAAATCTACAAAAAAAATAAAATCCAAACATTAAATTTGTAAAAATGTAATAATAGGTTTATAATGTATATGTTGGTGATTATATGGATGACATAAAAATAGGCCAAGTTTTAGAAATACACGGTTATAAACACGATGGTAAAGTACATAGAAGCTGGGATGAAGCTAGGGTTTTAGACATAACGGATGATTTTATAGTATGTGGTAATAACTGCACAAAAGTTATAAAATCAGACGGCAGAAACTGGAGTACAAAAGAACCAGCTATATTGTATTTTTACAAACACAGATGGTTTAATGTAATTGGTCAGTTAAAGGAGCATGGGATATTTTTCTATTGTAATATGGCTACTCCATATGTAATAGATGATAATACAATAAAATACATAGATTATGATTTAGATCTTAGGGTATTTCCAGACAATGGATTTAAAATATTAGATAAATCAGAATACAAATATCATAAGAAAAAAATGAATTATCCTGAAAGTATAGACAAAATATTACAATATGAATTAGACTCTTTGATTAATATGTTAAAACAGAAAGAAGGACCGTTCGAACCTGGCAGGGTACAGAAGTACTACGAAAAATATAAAGAATTACTATGTAAAAATAAGTAATTCTTTTTTTTATTAAGCATAAAATGATAATGATTATAACATGAGCTGTAAAACACACAAAAAAATAAAAAAATGTCGAAAAATGTATTGACTTATATTATTTACTCTGTTATATTATTAATGCGCTTTGAGAAAAGAGCAAAATATATCAAAAGATGCAAAATTTAATTTACACTTTTTAAAAAAAAATATTTACATTTTATTTAAAAAGTTGTATATTATTAATGCGCTGATTTATATGAACAAATGTCAAAATAAATTTTACAAAAAAGCAAAAAACATATTGACATGCTTCAATAAAAGTGATATATTAATAACACCGTTGCAAAAGCGGTAAAATGATCTTTGAAAACTGAGTA